>NZ_JAFNJD010000032.1:0-52679 GCF_017368415.1 Shewanella sp. 4t3-1-2LB | reverse complement strand
GGTAAGAATATGTTTGATAAAAATGATGTAAGCGGTCTTGTAGGCAAACATCTGGTGTATACCTATGACAATGGCTGGAACTACGAAATTTATGTAAAAAATGCCAACACCATGGACTACCGCATCCACAGTGGTATCGTTGGTAATCGTTGGGTCAGAGACCAAAAAATCTATCTGGTACGCGTTGCCAGCGATGTGTATAAAATCTCCTGGACGGAGCCAACTGGCACCGATGTTAGCTTAATCGTCAACTTGGCAGACAAAGTATTCCACGGCACCATCTTCTTCCCACGTTGGATTATTAATAATCCAGAAAAAACCGTCTGCTTCCAAAATGACCATATTGCACAGATGAATGCGTACCGTGATGCGGGGCCAGCGTACCCAACTGTCGTAATCGACGAATTCGCCACCATCACCTTTGTACGTGACTGCGGCGAAAATAATGAAGAAGTGATTAACTGCGCAGCCAGCGAATTACCAAAGGATTTTCCTAATAACCTGAAATAACAGGATATTAGAAATATAATATCATTCCGGCGAATGATAACCCAGCAAGTAAAAACGCCTTCCCAGAGGCGTTTTTTGCGCCAACATTTCGCGCACACCAATGTCCCTCACCTATGATTGGCTCCAGCAATAAAAACAAATTTCACAATACTTAAGTCAATAAATCTACATTTTAGGTCGCTAATATTAATTGAAGTTCTGCTGTATGCTGCAAAGCAAAGATTGCGATGGTAATGGGGATTGCGGTTAACAGCGTCATTAACCTCAGCCACTAACCGCCTAATGAAATAAGCCTAAATACACCCGCTGATTTTACTGGGAAGGAACAATAACAATGGAACTGCATTTGCGTACCAGATATCAAGCTTACCTTCGCGCCAAAACCCATTGGGCGATCATTCTGCCCTTGCTCGGTACACTACTCAGTGGTTGTGGTGACGGTGAAGACACTACCGAGGTTGCGCCGTCCCCCACTCCGCCCGTGAGTACACCTGAGCCTGAACCCGGTGATACACCGGTAACGCCAGTGCCTGAAGATGAAAATCCTCCGCCGTTAGAAGCGCCTGCACTGACCAGTGCTGTGCCCTTGCCTCGCGCAGATGCGCCCTCATTACCGCCACCGCCTGCGAGCTTGCGCTTGCCCGCCGACTTTGACATGGGGCAGCAGCGCCAACAAGTTAAATCGACCGGCAGAAGTGCAGTGATTGCAGCAACGGATGCGACGCTGCTCACGCCAGTGGCGGCAACCTCCTCTGGCGATGAAAATGATACGAACATCGCTGCCAAAGCCATTGATGGCGATGTAGAAACTCGCTGGGAAAGTGCCTGGAATAACACCGCGATTGCCCCTGACGCGGCGTGGTTGCAGTTTGATTTTGGCAGTAAAACAGCGATTGGTTATATGAAGCTGCTATGGGAACGCGCCCATGCAACGGAATATGCCATCTACATCTCTGATGATGCCGAGACCTGGTATCAATTGCGTTATGTTGTCGATTCTCCAGGCGAAACTGAGCAGTTCTACAATTTAGGCATCTATGCCCGATATATCCGCTTACAGGGAATAAGCCGCGCCACGCAATATGGTTATTCGCTATTTGAGGCGGAGTTCCGTGCACCTGCGGCTGATAATTCACTGCTGCCGTTGGCAACCTCCGCAGTGTCTTTCCCGATGTCTGGTGCTGGGCTAACGCCATTGCCACAGTTTGCGGAACCGATTGAGTCGACACAGCTTTCCCTGCCCGATGGCCGCTTGGTAACGCGCTTTGGTATGGTGGGTCGTTCTCGCCACGCGCGGGAACGCGGTGAAGACTGGAATGAAATGGGCTATGGCGTGAATGATACTGTCGATGCGGCAGGGAATCCACGCGATAAAGGGCCCGGGGCGCACCTCAATTTTGTGGCTAACTATTTTCAGCTACGCACTTGGGGCGTAGAGATCATCGACGATAGTAATGTCGCTGGCGTGCGCCATCCTAAGTTAGTGATTAACCAATACTTTCAGCAGCCACAAAAAGGCGGCGGACATGTGTTTGTGCGCGGTTTTGATAATCCCTATGTGACCGGATATGGCTGGATGAGTCCCGGTGATTTGTTGGATGATTCCACCTATCTGACCGATGGCGCACCCTGTCCGGTGGTTGCCAAGCCCGCCAATGGCGTATTATTACGCCCCGACAGCGGCTACAACGGTGTTATTGGCGCTAATGATGGTTGTAGCGTGTTGTTTGATACCTTTCCCGGCTATCGTGACAATTCACCTGATGCCAACGGTGTCATGGCACCTAATGGCAAAACCATTGACGCCCGCCCATTGGTCAAAGGCGATGTATTGGAGTTTTCCAGTTCCTTTTTTAGCACTCGTGAGATTATGGACGCGGCAGGTGACAGTCACGGCTATCGCTATTACACCAATGAAATGACCTACGTGATGGGGCAAGGATTAAGCCCTTGGTATGGCGTACAACCACGCCTGAAAAACCAGCCGTTACCAGCGGCAACGTTACAAGGTGGCACAGGCTCAATCTCCTACGATTACGCCGATAACGCCGCATTTATGTTTCAACAACCGCACACCACCATTGGTATGGAAAACATGCAGCGCTTCGTGGAAGGACGACGCTGGATCCATACTAATTTATGGACAGGTGAACATAATGAAGCGGATAACGATCGCAATGATGCCGGCATGCATCTGCAAGGGCCACGCTTTAACCAATCCTCCTGCTTTGGCTGCCACATCAATAATGGCCGCAGTGCCGCGCCTACCGTAATCAACCAGCGGCTAGATACCATGGCGGTGCGCACGGCAGCGTCAACCGAAGCTGGCACCTATTGGCCGGACAGCCATTATGGTGTTGCGGTGCAGATGAACGCCCGTTCTACCACCTCTGGCGCAGCCGAAAACTGGGGCACAGGCGTGTGGTTAGCGGGATTTGAGTATTCCTCTGCCGTGCTGGGCGACGGTACGGTGGTGGAATTACGTAAACCCAAAGTGGCGTTTGAAGGCCCCACCCCAACGGTGTATTCGGTACGTTCGGCGCAGCCGATGATCGGCATGGGGCTGTTGGAAGCCATCCCCGATGCGGAGATTTTATCCCGCGTACGCAGCACGCCTGATGAAGATGGCGTGCAAGGTGTCGCGAACTACAGCTATGACCCAGAAACTGGCGCGGTACATTTAGGCCGTTATGGTTGGAAGGCCAGTAAAGTGAGTTTGCGCCATCAGGTCACCAATGCGGCACTACTCGATATGTCAGTCACCTCAGCAGCCTATCCTAATCGGCAGTGTCTGGCAGGCTCTGCACACTGCAACGCCACTGATGGTAGCGAAGTTGGTCTCTCCGCAGAAGCGGTAGAACGTATGACGCAGTATTTGCAGCTGTTGGGCGTTCCAGCCCAGCGTAGCCTTGTTAGCGGTTTCCCCAAAGGCGTTACGCCGCTGGCCTATCTGGATGTCAATCCTGAGTCTATTGCCAAAGGGGAGCAGCTGTTTACTGATATCCGTTGTAACAGTTGCCATGTGGTAGAACTGCAAACTGGTGCCACGTCAGAGTTTGCCGAGGTACGTAACCAAACCATCAAACCCTATACCGACCTGCTGCTGCACGATATGGGTAACGAGCTGGCCGATAATTTTGAAGAAGGTTTGGCAAGCGGCAACATGTGGCGTACCTCGCCGTTGTGGGGCATCGGCTACACCGAATATGTCGCCGCTGGCACGCCAGTGGGCTACTTGCATGACAGCCGCGCGCGCAATCTAACCGAAGCGATCCTATGGCATAGCGGCGAAGGGGAAGCCAGTAAACAACGGTTCGCCGCGCTCACCTCGCAGGAACGACAGGACTTGCTGGCATTCCTTAAATCGCTGTAACAATGGTTGTGCGATAAGTTATCCGGCTGGCGACATGTCGGCCAGATAACTTACGAAGGGAAAATTGGGGGCTGTCCCCATTTTTGGTCGTTGGCTTTCCTGACTATCAAGAGTGTAAATAGTTAGCCAATAAGGCGTTATAATTAGGCGATGCAAGGATCCTATCGGCATATTGGGATGAAAATGCCCACTCCTGCATCAATTGAGTTAAATCTTTATGGCTATGACTTTTAGCATAGTTAATAAACTGCAAAGTAGTGCCGCCTGATTGATAATACTGATGATAGTATCCACCAACTATCTTATTAAAGTCCTGTTCACCCGTAATGTCGTATAGCAGATGGAAAAACAGCATTCCTACTTCATAAGCACTAAGTCCGTGTTTACCATAATCAAGAAAAGTGGTTTTACTATATAGCGGCTTGTTGGTTAACAAACGTTTTACATAACTCAAACTTTTTTCTGTTTCTTGGGCCAACACTCCGGGTTTATCAAGTTTTTCCGCCACAAAATATTGTAAGAAAGTTGCTAATCCTTCATTCCAGCGAGGTGCTTGTAATTCATTTGCTTTCACGTTCCACTGGTGACTAATTTCATGGTAGATCTGCGAATGGTCAATAAAACCATCCGCCACAATCAGCATACCGGTACGGTCGGCTTGGGAACCGTATCCTTTGGGTATTTCAATCATGGTATAACCCGATGTGCTGTCTAACTCACCAAACCACTTACGATATAATTCAACTGCCTGATTGCTTTTATTTAATAACTGTTCTGAAAATTGCTTATCTTCAAAAGAATATAATGTGACATCACCTTTGTAGAACTTCTGATATTTTGCTATCGCAAAATCCATACGCCAAGCGGGTAGCTTATTTTGATAACGATAAGCCACCCTCTCTTTGTGTTGCTCTGTAGAGATTAATTTTCCCATATTAGCAACGATGTAACCCTGAGGGACTTCTACAGTCACATCATAATCAAAATGGTTAAGCCACCATTTGGCTTTACGGTTCACATCATCGTTCGGGTAAAGCGGAATGGGATAGGCATACACATCTTGGCGGATAATCGAAAATTGTTCGTTAATGCTATCCTGCGTATAAGCCATTCCTGTCTCAACATAGCCGAGAATTTTCCCGCTAAAACTCACCTTTACGCTATAACTTTTTTGAGGTGCCAAAGGCTCTGGCAAGCTAATCTCGACATAGTTTGTTTGCATTGCTGGCCAAGTTTCATCAACCAGCACTTGTTGAGAAAATGACAACGGTGTCTGTGCAATATCTGTAACACTATCAACATGCAGTAAACGATACAGTTCCAAAGGGATATGAGTGGCTGGCTTGTCAGAGATGTTCTGAAGCGTGATGACAGCAGAAGCGTTGATATCCTCTTGCTTAATATTGATCTGATAATTCATTTGGTAATGCGTTGGCACTAACTGCAATTGCCTTTCAGAAAAATTGCTGGCATAAGCGACCTGACTGTAAATAACAATAAAAAATAAATTACACAATACAGTCCGGATCATTTTTAACTTCCTATTATTCTTGATAGTGGCATGCAAAAAAGGCGAGCAGTCTTATTATTTTAATAACGTGTAACCCATGGAGTAGAAAGCGTTAATGGTCGGTTTTGTGATATTGGTTAAAATTTAGTAAGATTCTATCTTTTTGATTCCAAAGAAGAATGAAAAATTCTCTATTCCTAAAGACGCCTTAATTACGTTATGGTAAAAAATGAGGACAGCCATCAATTTAATTCAAACTAACACACTGAATTAATAGGCAATACCAATTCCCCTTGGCGCTGCGCAGGTGCGTTGGGCAGCCATTGAGCAATCGAGGCATGGACGCCGAGAAGCAACGCTGAGCCATGGATGGCGAATCGGTGCGATTTGCGAAAATGGCAAACCATAAGCCCGTAGCGTTTCGCGACGTGGGGCAGCAAGGGGATCGATAAGGGGGCGAGGCTGTCCAGCCCCCTTGTCTCGTAGTGTGAGCACGAAAGCTCACGACTTTCGCAAGCGCCAGCTTGCAAGCCAGGTCGCAACCTGCTAGTTCAAGCGCGAAGCCGTTTCGCGCCATCAAACAGCCTAATCCTCTGGCCCTAAAAGGGTAAACTTCAAATTCTTCCGCATATCCTTAAGCACCACCCCTTTTTTCAGCATCGCTATGCTTAACCGCTTTTGCCACTTCAACAGATCTGGCGCTGCCGCCGCTAACGCTGGTTCATTCTCAAACTGAAAATACAACAGCAACGAACCGGGAAATAGCTGATATTCAACGGTAAACCAACATTGCACCATGCCGGGAATTTCCGCACGGGCTTGGGCTTCAAGGGCATCCGCAACCGTCTGCACAATCGTTTGTTGTTTTTGTTGTACGTTAGAGAGATTTTTCATGGTTAAAGCCTAGTTGTTGAAGCCCAAGTCAGGGGCAAAAGTTCTGCGCCACGCCCTATAAATTGGGCATTTTACATGTTTTTAAGAAAATGAGGGCACCCACCAATTTAAGCTCAGCTAACACACTGAATTAATAGGCAATACCCCTTGGCGCTGCGCAGGTGCGCTGGGCAGCCATTGAGCAATTAAGGCATGGATGCCTTAAAGCCGCGCCGAGGAATGGATTCCGAGTTGGCGGCGATTTGCGAAGATGGCAAACCATAAGCCCGTAGCGTTTCGCGCCGTGGGGCGTCGTCGGGGTTATAAGGGCAAATACTTATCTTTGATGAGTGAGCTTATGAGCGTGAGCCAAGGATGGCGAGCTGGTCGTTAGACAAGGATGTCGTTCGAGGGACGAGCATCGCCCCTTGGCTCAGGTGTGGAACGAGTAGTTCCACGACTTTCCGCAAACGCAGTTTGCATAGGCGCCGCCTATTTAGCCGTTGCATGAGCACGCAAGCTCACAACACTCACTTTTGTGCTAACAGCTGCAACACCGCACCAGTGCCTGTGTGTTTAACACCTTCAATCACCTGCCGATCCAACGCTTGCAGATGCAAGATATTCAGCGCAGCTAATTCGCTAGCAACTTCATCTTTATCCAACAGCATTTCTACAGCCTTGGGGCCGCCAGTACCGAACTGTAATTGTCTTGGGGTATAGCCTTCCAACAGAAATACGCCACCCGGTTTCAAGCTATCAATCACCTGTTGATGCACACGTTTACGTAGCGCAACTGGCAGATGACAAAAAATAGAGACGATGCCATCCCACTGCTTGTTGCCAAAGCTAAAATCCGCTAGATCGGCCTGAATATAGTCAACATTGACCCCATATTGCGCCGCGAGCTTCTTCGCTTTGGCAATGCCAACAGCAGACAGATCGACGGCGGTGACTTGGTAGCCTTGTCGCGCCAGATACACAGAGTTACGGCCTTCGCCATCACCAATACACAACACCCGCCCTTGGGGCAGATCGGCGCTGTGCGCTCGCAAAAATTCGTTGGGTTCACTGCCATACACATAGAGTTCGGCATTGTAGACATCATCCCACATACTACTTCCTTGGTTTTTATAACACTCATAACAAGGGTTACGATCACAACAACGGCGGCCACAGCCGCCTTCCATAATGTTTTTCTAATGTATCATAAACCACAAACAACCGCACAGGCTTAGCGATTAACGTCCACCAGCACCCGGCCCTGGACTTTACCGGCCAACAAATCGCTGGCGGTAGCAATGGCTTCGCTCAGGCCAATTTCACGGGTGTTGTGATCGAGCATGGCTTTAGGCAACCACTGGGCTAACTGCTTCCAGGCTGCAATGCGCTCAGCCTTGGGACGGGTGACGCTGTTAATGCCCAGCAGGCTAACACCACGCAAAATAAAGGGCGCGACCGTTGCAGGGAAGTCCATGCCTTGCGCCAGACCACAGGCCGCCACGGCACCATCGGCTTTGGTGGCAGCACAGGCATTAGCCAGCGTGTGACTGCCGACCGAATCCACCACCGCCGCCCAGCGTTCTTTGGCTAAAGGTTTCCCCGGTTGGCTCAGTTCACTGCGATCGATGATGGCGCTGGCCCCTAAGGCTTGCAGAGAATCTGCCAGTTCAGGACGCCCGGTGGCCGCCACCACCTGATAACCTTTGGCAGCCAGCAAGGCGATGGCAAAAGTACCGACACCGCCGTTAGCGCCGGTCACCAACACCTCACCTTTTTCGGGGGTCAGCCCATGTTTTTCTAGCGCCATGATACATAACATGGCGGTGTAACCGGCAGTGCCAATCGCCATGACATCACGCGTGGAGAAAGCCTCTGGCAGCGGGATCAGCCAATCACCATTGAGGCGAGCAAACTGTGCTAAGCCGCCCCAGTAATTTTCACCAACGCCCCAGCCATTCAGCAGCACTTTGTCACCCGCCTGATAATCTGGGTGGGCACTTTCGATAACAGTCCCTGCGAGATCGATGCCCGGCACTAACGGAAATTTTCGTACCACCGGCCCTTTGCCGGTAATCGCTAAGCCATCTTTGTAATTGAGCGTGCTGTAATCTACTTGCACCAACACATTTTCGGGGGGCAATTGCGCCTCTGCAAGCTGCTGTAATTCACAGCGATAACCTTGTTCATCTTTATTGATTATCAATGCGTTGAACATCTAAAACTCCCTGATCCAGGCGGTAAATGTGCCCAGCAGTGTAACCAGTTTTTTATGCAGAAATGAAGTTAGCGATTAGTCCCATCAAAAGACCATAGCATCATACGTGTTATGGATTGTCGCCATCGCCCTATAACAAAGGCCACCATTGATGAGGAATGAGGTGTGATATTCAAGCTCTACAAGGACAACGCATGCTGGCAGCATTCCGTTATAGCGAACACAAAAATAATCCGGCGATGTCACCGGATTATCTAGGTTGTCGTTAATTGATTGGGATAGACGATAAACGCCTAACGGAACCAGTTAGTCTTACTCAATTCGACAATTTCATCACCACGGCCATTGATAATGGCTTTCATCATATACAGGCTAAAGCCTTTGGCATGTTCAAACTTGATCTGTGGTGGCATTGCCAGTTCCTGCTTGGCGGTATCCACTTCCACCACTACCGGCCCTTCATCATCGAAGGCATCCTGCAACGCTTGCGGCAAGGCTTTAGGATCGTCCACGTGGATACCGCGAACCCCGCAAGCCTCTGCAATTGCAGCAAAGCTGGGGTTTTGCAAATCAGTGTCGTTGGAAAGGTAACCGCCAGCCTTCATTTCCATCGCCACAAACCCTAGCGAACGGTTATTGAATACCACAATTTTCACTGGCAGCTTCAACTGTCGCAGCGACAGTAAATCCCCCATCAGCATGGAGAAACCACCGTCACCACACATGGCGACCACTTGCCGCTGGCGGTTTTCGGCCTGAGCGCCCATCGCTTGTGACAAGGCGTTAGCCATCGAGCCGTGGTTAAAAGAACCTATCAGCCGCCGTTTGCCATTCATCTGTAGATAACGCGCTGCCCAAACCGTCGGTGTGCCCACGTCGGCAGTAAACACCGCATCTTCGGCGGCGGTTTCACTGATCAGCCGCGCCAGATATTGCGGATGAATGAGGTTGTGAGAGGTTTTGCCGCTGGCCAGATCGTCTAGATCTTTTCTGGCTTCATGGTAGTTTTTCAAACACTGATCCAGATGGCTACGGGAACGCCCCTCATCGATCAGCGGCAACAATTCATCAATGGTGTGTTTGATATCACCCAACACGCCGAAATCAATCTGGCAATGACGACCAAGCGATGCCGGGTTGTTATCCACCTGCAATATGTTGGCTTTTTCTGGATAAAACGCCCGATAAGGGAAGCTGGTGCCAAGCAACAGCACGGTCTCAGCCTGGCGCATCGCATGGTAGCCGGAAGCAAAACCGATAAGTCCTGTCATGCCCACATCGTAGGGATTATCGTATTCCAGATATTCCTTACCACGCAGTGCATGGACGATAGGTGCTTGCAGTTTAGCGGCGAGAGCTACCACTTCATCATGAGCATCGGCACAACCAGCGCCGCAAAGAAGGGTTACCTTGCTGCTGCCATTCAGTCGCTGTGCCAGTGTTTCAATGTCAGGCATGGCAGGAAGATAGGTGGCAGGTTTTGGCAAACTCCATTTAGGTTCAACCCCTTCCGGCATCGGTTTTAACGCGATATCGCCAGGCAGAACAATCACAGCTACGTCACGATGCAGTATCGCCTGGCGCATAGCGGTTTCCAGCAAGTAAGGCATCTGCTCTGGATTAGACACCAGCTCGCAGAACACGCTACATTCTTTAAATAATTCCTGCGGATGAGTTTCCTGAAAATAGTTAGTGCCGATTTCGGCAGAAGGAATATGAGCCGCAATCGCCAGCACTGGCACATGGTTGCGATGGCAATCAAACAACCCATTGATCAGATGTAAGTTACCCGGGCCACAGGAACCGGCACATACCGATAATTCACCGGAGATGCTGGCTTCCGCCCCGGCAGCAAAAGCAGCGGTTTCTTCGTGACGAGTACCAAGCCATTCGATGGTGCCGATTTTTCGTAAACTGTCGCTGATACCATTGAGTGAGTCGCCAGTAACGCCCCACATCCGTTTGACACCCGCTTTACTCAGGGTATCGGCAATGAAATACGCAATACTTTGCCCCATACAATACACTCCACTGTTTTTAATCACTGATGGCAGCTTATTAATTCAGTGATTTGCTAATTCTATAGCTGAATAAATTGAAATTTTCTTACAAGACACATCATCCCTCCGTTAAAAAATGTGCGCAAGATCAATTTTATTCGGTCATTAGGGCAAGTTTTTATATCGATATAGCTGTGAATTCTATTAAGGCATAAAAAAAGCCCTTCAAATGAAGGGCCGGAATGAACTTCTCATAGATTGAGAAACTCAGGGTTCAGGACCCGCAGTAGCGACCAGGTTTGTGGTTGACTGCGAGCACAAAATTGGTGACCACGGCGCCAAACACTGACAATGCCAGCAGCCATGGACTGATAATAAAAAAAGAGGCAATCACAATGGCACAATCCAGAACCATCTGTAACTTACCGGCGCGGATATTGAATTTATCCTGCATATACAGGGCAAAAATATTAAATCCGCCGAGACTGGATTTATGCCTAAACATAATCAGCAGTCCCATCCCCAACAATAAGCCGCCCACTAGCGACGCATACAGTGTGTTGAGTTGCGTGAACCCCAGCACCACGTCTAGGTGATCACTCATGACCGATACCACGACAATCGAGATAAAGGTCTTTAACGTAAAACTCCGCCCCATCTTGCGCCACGCCAGCCAGAAAAATGGCAAGTTCAGTAACACAAACAGTTGCCCAAAAGACAACGGGGTCAGATGAGTCAGCAATAACGACAGACCCGCGGTTCCACCGGTGAGTAAACCCGCCTGACGTAAAAAAAACACGCCAAGTGACACAAAACAGCTGCCAATAAACAGGGCAGTAATATCCTCGAGCAAGGAGTGTTCTCGCTTGGGAGCCGTAACAAATTCCATGAAAATACCAATTATTATAATGACTAATTTTGCACTTTAAGCGCCATTTTAGTCACCATCTCGCATAAAAAGATAGCAACAGCAGAAAACTGTCATCTGCGGTAGTGGCAAAATAATTGAACACAGTTGTAACATTATAGTGCGCTCATGGAAAGTTCATATTTGAGAACAATGAAATCAACAAGTCAACATTTTTTCGCTATAAACCGCATAAACACTTAACATAATTCGTAAACAATACATTCCACATACTGCTTTATTGAATAAAGCACTGCATTTATAACAGGCATCAATGGCTACAGTGGTGTTACTACTGATGCGGTTACGAGAGCGATTTTAAGCCGGGACAACCGCTGCATAAGCACGGTAAAGATAAGCATAAAAATGTTTAACCTTTCAGCAACATTAGTGTCATCTAAATCCCCCAGAATCGGCGCTGACCGACATGATTGTCGGCCCACAATCACAACAGGAAATAACGCGAGGATAGCAATGAAAACCCTACCCCAGGTTCTAGCCGTGCTGACCACGGCTGTCGCAACCGCGTTGGTGAGCACTGCGGCAAACGCTGCCGTTTTGCCCGCTGCACAGACCCAAAGCAACTGGTTTACTGCCGGTGCTGAAGCTGTCGCCGCTAAAGTTGCCGAAGCACGTAAAACCGGTACGGCTAAAAACATCATTTTCTTTGTCGGCGATGGTATGGGAGTATCGACCCTGACCGCCGCACGCATCTATCAGGGACAAGCGGCAGGCAAAAGCGGTGAAGAGAACCGTCTGAGTTTTGAGACTTTTCCCTATAGTGCGCTTTCAAAAACTTATTCGGTAAATCAGCAAACTCCGGACTCAGCGCCGACCATGACCGCCATGATCACTGGCGTAAAAACCGAAGATGGCATGTTATCAGTGTCCTCTGAGTCTATCCGGGGCAACTGTTTATCCAGCAAAGGTAATGAACTGAAAACAGCCCTGGAATTGGCAGAAGATTTGGGCAAATCCACTGGGATTATCTCCACCGCTCGTATCACCCACGCCACCCCTGCGGCAACCTATGCCCATACACCAGAACGCGACTGGGAAGCAGACAGCAATCTGACGGCTGAAGCCGTTGCCAATGGTTGCCACGATATCGCCTACCAGTTGGTAATGGATGCCCCAGGTGACGGTCTGGAAGTCGCCCTTGGCGGTGGCCGCAGTTACTTTCTGCCCAACACAGTGACCGACGGTGAAGGCGCCAAGGGGCGTCGTGTCGATGGTAATGATCTGACAGCCGCCTGGGGTGAAAAATTCCCCCACGCTGCGTATGTCTGGAACAAGGAAGCCTTTGATGCGGTAGATGTTAGCACCACCGACCACCTGCTGGGATTGTTTGAAGCGTCACATATGCAATATGAAGCCGACCGTGCTGACGATACCGCTGGCGAACCGTCTCTGGCCGAAATGACCAGCAAGGCGATTGATATACTTAAGAAAAATGACAAAGGTTATTTCTTGATGGTGGAAGGTGGCCGTATCGACCATGCCCACCATGCCGGTAATGCGGCGCGCGCACTGGCCGATACTGTTGCCTTGTCTGATGCAGTGCAGGCCGCAATGGATAAAGTCGATCTACAGGATACGCTGATCATCGTGTCTGCCGATCACAGCCATACCTTCACCATTGCCGGTTATCCTGCCCGTGGCAATCCAATCCTCGGTTTGGTGCATGAGCCCAATGACGAAACCATCAGCACCTCGCCATCGCTGGCATCAGACGGTCTGCCTTACACCACGCTCGGTTACACCAATGGCCCTGGAGCCAAAACCGGAGCCCGCGAGGATTTGACGGCAATGGATACCACCGATGTGGACTTCTTGCAGCAAGCACAAGTGCCGCTGAGCAGTGAAACCCATGCCGCTGAAGATGTGGCGATTTATGCCGCAGGCCCTGGTGCCTGGCTGTTCCAAGGTAGCGTCGAACAGAACGTCATTTTCCACGTCATGAACCAGGCAGGTGCTCTGGGTGGCAGCAAGTACTGATTTGAGGGATGCAAAGATGAAATTGAAAGCAATTGTGCTCGCCATGATGACCTTGTCGGTATTGACTTTAGCCGGCTGTGGCAGCGATGGCGATAAAGGTGATACGGGTGCTACCGGCCCTGCTGGTAGCGATGGCAGTAATGGTCAAAATGGCACTGATGGTCGTGATTACACCGCGGCCAATGAGTGGTTTATGGCGGGTCAGGCTACGGTTGCCAACGCCAGTAAAAACAGCATTAGCGACCCGGCAGGTAAAGCCAAAAATATCATTCTGTTCGTGGGTGACGGCATGGGTATTTCTACCCTAACCGCCGCGCGCATTTATCAGGGACAGCAACAGGGCAACAGCGGTGAAGAGAATCGCCTGAGCTTTGAAACCTTCCCTTATTCCGGTCTGGTAAAGACTTATTCTGCCAACCAGCAGACACCTGACTCAGCGCCAACCATGACCGCCATCGTCACTGGCGTGAAGACCAAAGATGGCATTATTTCGGTGTCGGATGCCGCAGTACGTGATGAGTGCAGCACCAGCGCCGGTCATGAAGTGATGACCGCGTTGGAACTGGCAGAAATTGCCGGCATGAGTACCGGGATTATTTCTACCGCACGCCTGACCCATGCGACGCCCGCTGCAACCTATTCCCATGCGGTTGAGCGTAACTGGGAAGCTGACAGCGATATGCCACAAGCCGCCTTGGATGCAGGTTGTAAGGATATTGCCTCACAACTTATCGACTTCCCTTATGGGGATGGCCCAGAAGTGGCGATGGGGGGTGGTCGGACTTACTTTATGCCAAATACCGCAACGGATCCTGAATATGGTCGCACCGGTCGCCGTAACGATGGTCGCGATCTGACCGCCGAATGGATCAGCAAATACAGCGATGGTGCTTACGTGTGGAACCGCGCACAGTTTATGAGTGTGGATACTAGCAGCGTCAAACATCTGTTAGGACTGTTCGAAAACAGCCATATGCAGTACGAAGCTGACCGCGTAGATGGCGATGGTGCCGGTGAACCTTCACTGGCAGAGATGACCAGCCGCGCCCTGGAAATGCTGAAGCAGAATGATAAAGGCTATTTCCTGATGGTGGAAGGTGGCCGTATCGATCACGCCCATCATGCCGGTAATGCCGCTCGGGCGCTGGAAGACACAGTGGCGTTGTCAGACGCCGTACGCGTTGCCATGGAAAAAGCCGATAAAGATACACTGATCCTAGTCACCGCTGACCATAGCCATGTGTTCACCATCGCCGGTTATCCGGTCCGCGGAAACCCGATTCTGGGATTGGTACGTGGGGTTAATGAAAGTGGTGAACCAGCAACCACTTACAGCACCGATAGCAATGGCATGCCTTACACTACACTGGGTTATGCCAACGGTCCTGGCTTTGGTTTTGGTAACGATCCGGTCAACACCGACAACCACCGTCCCGATCTGAACCTGTATAACGTCACCGATGTGGACTATCGCCAAGAAGCCACCGTGCCACTAGGCAGTGAAACCCATGCCGGTGAAGACGTTGCCGTTTATGCTACCGGCCCTGGTGCCCAGCTGGTTACCGGTTCGGTGGAACAGAATATGTTGTTCCATGTGATGAACTACGCGGCCAATCTGGTAGGTCGTGCGGAAGCGGCACAGACACAAAACTGATGCCTCAGTAACGGAACAGCGGCGGCCAGTCGCTGTTCCTTTTATTCTTTGGAGTCTTATCATGAAATTGCTTCCGATGCTGTTATTACTGCTGCCTACCGCCGCCAGTGCCGTGGATTTTTGCCCTAATAGCATGCCAACCCAAAACTGGGGCATACAGTATCAGCTCAGTGGCGCACACCAGGGCACTTTGCTGTTGCTGCGCCAGCAGGCGCAGACCGCCTTCTACAATCCGCAGAACCAAGTGGCCGAGTGGTGGCGCTTTGATAATCCGCAGCATCCACAGTTCAGTCGGGTATTTGGCGAAGCCAAACGCCGTATTGACTATTACATGGGTGATTTGAGGACACTGGGAGTACAGGTGTCACAGGCAGAGATTGAAAGCTTTGCAGCGAACCATCTACGCCAAGCACTGACGAAAGTCCCGCAGTCTGACTGTGCTGAGGCCGAAGCCTACGAAGGTGACTACCATCAGGTGCATTACCGCATGTTGTGGAGCACCGCCCTGCAACTTCCCCTGACCTTGGAAACCACAGTGCAAGGTAAAGTCAGCCGTTGGCAGGCACAACAATTTGTAAATAGTGCCGACGTGACAGGCCACTTTCAGCAATGGCAAGCTTATAAACGCACCGATTTTGCCGATGTTGGTGATAATGAACAGGATCCGTTCCTAGCAAAGATGATCAATCAGGGCTTTGTCGAACATAGCGAGCACGCGGCCTATGACAGTCGCGGTAATCCGCTGGGTAACCATAGTCATTGACACAACAAAGTAAGCCGATGAATTAACATCGGCTTACTCCATTTATAACTTCTCAGAAATGGTAGGTAACTGAGGCGTAAACTCGACGGTGATCCCCCGGAAATAATCCGGTACGGTTAATCAGGCCACTGACCGCGTATTCTTTATCAAACAGATTTTTGATGTTGAGCTGGAATTGCCAGTTCTGCCAGTGACTCTGCCATGAGGCATCAAACACTGTATAAGGCTTGATGCGCCCACCTTCTTGATCAAACTGCTCACTGACATAATCGGCACCAAAGGCAATGGCGGAATTGATCGCGGCAATATCGTAACGGCTCCACAGCCCTAACTGATGGCGCGGCGCGTTGGCAAAGCGATCACCATAAGCGCGGCTGATCCCACTGGTGGCTTCTTTCACTACGGTATCGTTGTAGGCGTAGCTCAGATTCAGTACCCAGTGCTCAGTCAGATCCCCCAGTACATCGAGTTCTACGCCACGGCTACGGACCTTGCCCAGCGCTTGCAGCTTGTCAGTATCGAGCGGATCCGTCTGCAGAATATTTTCCCGCACGATGTGATAGGCCGCGAGGTTGATATTTATCGCATTATCAAACCAGAAGCTCCGAACACCCGCTTCCGCTAACTTGCTTTCCTCAGGATCAAATGGGCCGCCCTTGCTGCTCAGTTGGCTGGCGGCATCTTGCGGTACAAAGCCCGTGGCCCAAGTCGCATACGGATGCAGATGTTCATTGATTTTGTAGGTACTGCCGATACGATAACTGAAACCGCTGTCATCGTAGTCATCTCGGCTGGCGCTGATATTGTCGATAACTTTGTCATCAAAACCGTCCAGACGTACCCCGGCCAGCACATCCCAGTCATCGGTAATACGCCATTGATCCTGCAGATACAGACCATAACGCAGCGCAGTGGTGTCAGAATCTGTGTTCAGCTTTTGCTGATAATTAGCAACGTCAGTTACCCCATATTGCGGGTCGGTGTAGCTCAGCCCGAGTACGCCACCTGACGCCGTGGCACGCAGGTAATAAAACCCTTCTTTCTGCCGGAAAAAATCGCCCCCGAGCAACACGGTATGTTGTCCTAACTCTGCCACCAAGTTACCGGTCACAGAACCGGCCTTGGTATCTCGCGTCTGATTGCGATACTGCCGCGCAGCCCAGTCGGCAACGCCGTCGCCATCGGTATCATCCATGCTGATAGGCTCGTGATATTTCTGTACTTCAGTATTTTCGAAATAACGCAGTGTCACATTGGTGCTGAGCCAACTGTTGATGTCCTGATCCAGTCGTGCTTGATAGACGGTGGCATCCAGCCGCTGAAAATCAGATTTTTCGTTACTATTCCAACGGGTACTAGCGAGAAAATTGCCCATTTTATCTGCCGGAATGCCACGCAACCGGGCGCCGCCGTAATTCTGTTTCACATCGGTCAGTTGCAGCGTCAGCGTGGTGCTGTCACCCAAGTCAAACGCATAGCCAGTATCAATGATGCGGTTACGCACATCGGTGTTGTAACGGTAGGGATTTTCGTGATCCTGATAAATGCCCAATCGATAACGTTGGTCACCACTATCGGTCACTGGCCCGGTCAATTCGACACTGCCACTGGTAAAATCATCATTGCCTAAGCCCAGCTTGATGCTGTTATTGTGCTGATATGCCGGTTTCTTGGTGACATAGTTGATCAAGCCACCGGGAGAACCAGCGCCATAAATAGCGCCACTTGGCCCTTTAAGCACTTGTACCTGCTGAATATTGAATAGCTGCGGAATAGCAAAACCGTTGAATGGATCACCGCGCACACCATCATAGAGGATTTCGTCCTGATGAAAGCCGCGGAACGTGACCGCCGAGTAGGCATATTGGCTAACGCCACTGATAGAACGGTATAAATCGGTGACTTCAAGTGCCGCCTGATCTTCAATCAACGTTTCTGGCAAAATTTGGATTGACTGCGGTGTGCGTTCAATCGGGGTGTTGGTACGGGTCGCCAGAGAACCATCATCCGCACGGTATAAAGACTGTGCTCGGCCAGTGACCGTCATGCGCTCAATATTAGTATTAGGAGTGGCCGCGGAGGTCGTCTCCTCTGCCACACCAGGAATAGCATATAACGCACTGAGTACAGCAATAGAAATCAGTGAAGGAGGCTGCATTTGACACCTTAAGCAACAGCAGGAATTGAAATTTTTCGAGATCGTAAATGATAGTAGTTATCATTTCAATTAATATATGCGATTTATCAATTCTATCTGGTTAAGTTGTGAACAACGCCTAACACTCAATAAAAACTATTGCTGTGGCGGGGACTTGAGATAACGTGCGCAAAAGATGTCTGCCGCTACCGGACGGGAAAACAGGTAGCCTTGGTAAAAGTCACAGTGAAGATTACGCAAATAGGCTTTTTCATCAACAGTTTCTATGCCCTCTGCCACGGTCTTCAGACCCATGGTGATACTGAGCGAAACAATGGCGCTGACAATTCCCTGTTTCTTGCGGTTATGGGTGATATCGCTGACAAATGCTTTATCAATTTTCAACGTATCGATAGGAAAATCATATAGATAAGCAAGACTCGAATACCCAGTACCAAAATCATCGATGGAGATACTTACCCCCACCTGCTTCAATGCCCGTAACGTGCTAACGGTATAGTCTAGGTCGCCCATCGCCACCCGCTCGGTGACCTCCAGTTCCAGCAACTCTGCGGGCACCTGATAGCGCTCCAACAGATAAATCACTTCATCCACAAACTGCGGCCGCTGAAACATAGGCAGTGACAGGTTAAGGGCGATTGGCAGCGGCGCAATCCCCGCTTGGATCCAGTCACTAAGTTGACGAATCACCGCTTCCAGCACCCAGCGATCGATCATGACTATCTGCCCAGATTCTTCTGCCAGGGGAATGAAATTTCCCGGCGCTAACTCGCCGCGGGTTGGGTGATGCCAGCGGACCAATGCTTCAGCCCCAATCAAGGTGTCATCCTGAATATTAACCTTGGGCTGAAAATGCAAGCACAGCTCGTCATTATCGATTGCCAGCGCGAGATCATGTTTGAGGTTGAGTTTTTCCAGCGCGTCCGTCTGCATGTCGGCGGAGAAAAAGGCATAAGTGCCCCGCCCGACACCTTTAGCGCGATACATTGCGGCATCAGCGCTACCTACCAGTTGATCTATGGTCAGGCCATCGGTTGGGGAAATAGCAATACCGATGCTGCAGCCAATATTGATCACCTTACCGCCTATGGTAAACGTCTTACTGACAGAGGCAATCAATTGCTGAGCCAGTTCTATGGTACCGACACTGTCATACGGCGTTAACAGCAAGAATTCATCACCACTAAAACGGAACAAGGTGTCATCCAAATCAATCTGCTGTTGCAAACGGCTAGAGACGGCCTTTAGCACCTCGTCACCAAATTGGTGCCCCATGGCATCATTTACATGTTTAAAATCATCTAGATCAATAAACATAACGGCCAGCGAACGCCGCTGTTTTTCGGCTTGGTTACTGCTTTTGAAAAATACCTCGTTGAGTTTATTGCGATTGGGTAACCCTGTGAGTGTGTCAAAATTTGCCAAACGCCGGGCATATTCTTCCGCTTGCTGCTGACGGGTAACATCTTCCATCACCGCAATCAGATGTTTCACCTCACCACGTTGGTCTGTCACGGTAGAAATGGTGCCGCGCTGCACATATAACTCACCATTTTTACGTTTATTACAAAACTCACCAGACCAACTGCCTTTGTCCAATAAGGTTTGCCACATCTCAGTGTAAAATTCGTCAGATTGTTTGTTGGATTTAAGGATCCGCGGATTATGCCCAAGCACTTCCTCGGCCGAGTATCCGGTGATCCGGCAGAAAGACGGATTGACATTGATCATGTTGCCTTGAGGATCGGTGATGACGATCGATTCCTGACTGTACTCAAACGCCTCATACCCGAGTTTCAGCTTGATATGATCATCCAAAGAGGTCAGAGCAAAGCTGAGGTCTTTTACCAAATCCTCAAACAACCGGTGCATATCTTCATCAAAGATAAAACCTTTGTTGTCGAAGACGGTGAGTACGCCATGAATATGACCAGAGCGGTAAATAGGAAAAGATACCCTAGTGTCGTAATGGCAACTTCTGTCACAGCCAGAGCAACAGCCGCTATGTTGAAACGCCTTATAACCATGGCTTTCGGAAATCCGGCTTAAATCCACTGGGAAAGCCCCACCGTCGTGAGCGCAATCATGTTCCGGAAACACATAACGCCAGGCAACTTTGTAGGTGTGAGGAGCCTCAGGACGACCAATATAAGGGGCAAAAACACTGATACAGGCCTGCTCTAAACCTATATCTTCCGTGATGATGCGGCAGACTTTGCTGAAAATTTCCCGCTCACTGCTGTCAAAGCCGATAAGGTTCTGATTAATGCTACTGAGCACTTCAAACATTTGTCGGCTGCGGCGACTTTTGTTAAATGCCACGTTTTTTTCATTTATTAACATGCAGACAGCAAGTTTGACACTAACGACCACTAAGATGAAAAAAGTAAGCAAAACCAAATCGTTGAGGCGCTGATGGATATCATTGTCAGCGCTATTGAATTGCAGTGAGCGCAGCGCGAGTACACCAACACAACAGAGCACTAGGCTATTAAACCTGATAGAAAAACTGACAGCATAAAGCACCAGCATAGACATCAGTAACAACAACTGCAGGGAGATTTTATGCTCGCTGAAAGGGAAATGAGTCACCATCCATTCGGTCACCGCCAACGTCAGTAACCAATAAAACAGTAAAAGTAGTGGTGAACTCTGTTTTGCAAACCGATTACGCGGTAATAGCACACCATAAATAAGCAGTGGGCTAAACAATAATGCTGACAGTCCGAGGTTACAAAACCATCGGAACCAGCGCGGGGAAAATTCATCGAAGTTGCTATAAGGCAGCAAGGCGGGCAAACAACTACATAATAATGCGGGTAAAGTAACGCCGATAAACAGCAGCTTTAACATTCCATCAAAGCTGGCAAAGTCTACTTTTTTTAGAAAAAACAGTGACAACAACCAAGCACCTAGCAGGCCTTGTATCACCACGGTCATTGACTGAAGTATGGCGCTGGGCAGCGTCTCATGATAGTAAATGATATTGGCGGCAATGCTTAACAGCAATATCCCGGTAACAATCCATAGATCTGCTATAAAAGGTTTAGGATTTATGCTTCTTAACCCCAAAACCAAAGCACCAGCAGCATCCAGATGCACCAGAGAATATGGCTGCTGAAACAGCAGACCTAATGTGGCAGTCAACGCCCCATAAACCGCGAGCCAAAAAATACCGGGCAACTGCGTAGTGCGATCACTGAACTCCTTCAGTTGTCCCATCCAATGGCGAATCATCATTCATCCTTAATTTTACGGTGGATTGAGCGATCGAAACTCCTTGCGATGACAGCTACTCTATTCTCCACCCTACAGATAAAAAATTCTATTTACTTGAATAAACATAATTTATTTTAAGAATTCAAACAGCAGCCTAGCACGGGCATTGAATATTCGCCACGGATAATATTCGCGTTAAGACGGCTGTCATAGATTTGTCGTTTTTTCAGGGCGAGGCAGTGTTTTCCTCAATCACGATTGGCATATTAGGTGGCTAAATCTAAGAATTTTAGGTGTCCTGACCGTATAACTGTTTGCCAATATCAGCATCATCGCAACTTTAAATATGCAACTAAGCTCACATTCAGTTACCTTGACAGTAGTCGCTATTTTAATAACATACCGTTATATAAAATAGTATATAACGAAGTTACTTCGAGATTGACAGAATTTATGGATGTTACGCGTCGCTCATTAATGCAAGGACTGGCAGGCTGTGGGCTCTTAGCAGCATTTCCATCGCTGGCAAGAGCAGAATCGCCGTTGTTATTGCCGTTTGGCAAGATGCCAATGCCAGGTAATATACGCCAAGTGCTGAGTGCCGGAGCCCCAGCAGATATGTTGCTTCTGGCGTTAGCACCACAGCTGCTGTTGGGTTTCTCCAGCTTTGACTTGCGACAAGGCGCGCAATGGTTGAGCCCGTCAGTCACACAGTTGCCAAAGCTTGGGCGTCTTGCCGGACGCGCCAGTACCCTATCATTGGAGCAACTTTTGGCGCTCAAGCCCGATCTGATTATTGATTGCGGAGATATCAGCGATACCTTCCGCTCGCTGGCACAGCGGACGGTCACACAAACCAATACTCCGTATCTTCTCGTCAGTGGCAAACTGACGGACTCGCCCGCACAATTAAAACAAACTGGCGCAGTACTTGGCGTTGATTCCCAAGCAGCACAACTGGCAGCAACTGCCGAACAAATTCTCGGTGATGCCCGCACCTTTGCCGCCAGTACTGGCAAAAATCTTAGCTTTTACGCTGCACGGGGAGCCAGAGGACTGGAAACCGGAGTCACTGGTTCACTCCACACGGAAGCAATAGAACTACTGGGTTTGCGTAATGTGGTCAGCGACACAGATCGTAAAGGACTGGCACAGGTTTCACTGGAGCAAATACTCCTGTGGCAACCCGATTTGATCATTACTCAGGATGAGGCCACCTGGCAACATATTACCCAATCGCCGCAATGGCGAGGGATTACTGCGGTGAAACAGCAGCAGGTATTGTTATATCGGCGCTTTCCGTTTGGCTGGCTCGATGCGCCGCCAGGCGTTAATCGCCTGTTGGGCGTGAGAAGATTACAGGCGCATCTTGATAGCGGTCTGCGCTCTGCGTTTAAAGCGGAAATGCAGCAGTTTTTCCAGCAATTTTTTCACAGCACACTCAGTGATGATGACTACCGCACTTTGGTACCGACGATATGAAGTGCGTTCCCGTCACGGCCATAATTGGCTTATTGCTGCTCTCTGGCATGATATTGGCCCTAAGTGCTGGCAAATACCCGTTGGGTTTAAGCGATATTAGTCAGTTGCTGACAGGTAACCCCCCTCACGATCCGCGTTTGTCGATCGTCTTCTGGCAGATCCGGATGCCAAGAATGCTGGCGGCATTGCTGATCGGAGCCGGTTTAGCTGCGGCCGGTACCACTTATCAGGGCATGTTCCGCAATCCTTTGGTATCGCCAGATATTCTTGGCGTTTCTGCCGGTGCCGGTATGGGCGCGAGTGTGGCGATACTACTGGGATTATCCATGCTGTATATTCAGGGGTTAGCGTTTGTCGGAGGACTGTTGGTCGTCGCACTAGTATGTGTTATCGCCCGTTTCACCCGGCGTCAGGACCCAGTGCTGTCACTGGTATTAATTGGTATCGCCATCGGCACGCTTTTCGGTGCCATGATCTCGCTGATTAAAGTGCTGGCGGATCCTTATACCGAGTTGCCATCCATCACCTTTTGGTTGCTGGGGGGGCTCAATACCATCACCATCAATGACTTACAAGTTGCCGCCCCCTTGACATTACTGGGCTTACTGCCACTTTGGTTGTTACGCTGGCGTATGAACTTGCTGAGTCTGCCTGATGAGGAAGCAAGTGCTATGGGCGTCAATGTTACCCGTCTGCGGGTGATATTTATTGTCAGCGCAACACTGGTAACCGCCAGTGCAGTAGCCATTGCAGGCATCATTGGCTGGGTCGGGTTGGTGGTGCCGCATATTTGCCGCATCATCACTGGCGCCAATAATCGGCAACTGTTGCCGATGTCGATGGCAGTGGGCGCGATTCTGTTACTGGTAACCGATACCTTGGCGCGCACCGTCAGTTCGGTAGAACTGCCGCTAGGCATACTCACTGCGATGATCGGTGCCCCTTTCTTCCTCTTGCTATTAATGCGGAGGGAGCGGCTGTGACTCTGGTGCAATTTGCCAATACCGCTATCGGCTATCCGCAACACCCAGTATTGCAGCAGATCTCTTTTAATATTGAAGCGGGAGAGGTCTGTTGTCTGCTCGGTGCCAATGGCTGTGGTAAAACCACCTTAATCCGCAGCTTGTTGGGTCGGTTAACGCTGCAGGGAGGTAACATCCTGTTGCAACGCCGACCTATCCGTGACTGGCGTGCTCACGAACTGGCGAAATGGATGGCCTATGTTCCCCAGGCACATGATAGCCCGTTTGCTTTCAGCGTACTGGATATGGTGTTGATGGGACGAAGCATCCATTTAAAAACGTTCTCCTCGCCATCAGCAAAAGATCGGCAACAGGCACTGGAACTGTTGGAAAACATGGGAATTGCGCATCTGGCTACCAGACAATATCCCTCCCTCAGCGGTGGCGAGCGGCAACTGGTGCTAATCACTAGGGCATTGATCCAACAGCCCAAATTATTGGTTATGGATGAACCTGCAGCCAGTTTGGATTTCGGCCGTCAGATCACCCTGCTGAAGAAAATCCGTCAGTTGAAAAGTGAAGGTATGACGTTGTTGATGTCTACGCATCACCCGCTTCATGCCCGAGCTATCGCGGACCGGGTGGTGTTGCTGTCCCCGTTAGGGGCACAACAAGGCAGTGCTGCGGCCATGCTCACAGGACAGAAGCTGGCAGCGCTCTATGATGTGCAAGAAGCCGATATCAGACATCATCTGGGAATCGAAATTTAAGTGTATGAGGAATCAGTAAATGGTACTGGACGAGTTAGACTTTGCCGAGCTTTACCGGCAACAGATGCAACAGGCCGGGCGCAGCACGAAAGCGCCGGAGCACTGGGATGCCCGCGCAGAAAAAATGGCCGAAGTATGCGCTAACCCACAAGATCCCTATCTGCTGCAACTACAACAGAAAATGTCACTGCAGGGAGCTAGTACACTGCTGGATATGGGCTGTGGCCCAGGCTCTGTATGCCTCAATCTGGCGGCATCACTAACTCAAGTTTATGGCGTTGATTACAGCCGTGGCATGCTGGAAGTCGCAGGCAGACGCGCACAAGGTTTAGGGTTGCATAATGTCACTTTGATCAATAAATCTTGGGAAGATGATTGGTCTGATATTCCTGAATGCGATCTCGCTGTCGCGTCTCGCTCTACGCTGGTGGCCGATCTGCGTCAGGCGCTCATCAAACTGAATAACAAGGCTCGTCTGCGCATTTACACCACCCATACGGTAGCCACATCTTTTGTAGATGTCGCCGTCCAGCGCGCCATTGGTCGCCCGGTAGTGGAGTTGCCTAATTATATTTTCGCCGTGAATATTCTATATCAGCTGGGCATTAACCCTAAAGTTGATTATATCCGAGGACCAAACTGCCAGAACAAGACTGATACATTTGAACAGTTCTCAGAGTCAGTCAGTTGGTCGTTGGGGGCATTGGATGACGTTGAACAGCAACGTCTGTTTGATTTTTATCAACAAAAACGTCGGTTGGGTGAGACTATCGTCCCGCCATCCAGAGATTGGGCACTGGTGTATTGGGACAAAACCACAACACTGTAATCCGACTAATACCAGGCTTGCCGCTGGGCCCACATCCGGCAAGCCACAGTAAAGTGATAACGGCAATAACCCTCAATTGCCGTAATGATAACCACCGCCTTTCAGATGTCTGACGGGCAGCTTTTACTGCCATTTTTTGGCATAGACATCGTTATATAGTTAATTATATATCGATATTGAGGTTCATTATGAAATTTAACAAGCTCTCATTATTTATTTGCTTCGTCATCAGTGGCCAGCAATATGCCATCGCGGATGATAGCAGCACTGAACGCCTGACCATATGGGGCAGTCAAGTTGCCGATACCAGCACCCGCATTGATCAACAAACACTTGAGCAATTGGGAAAGACCAATGTCGCCCAAGCGTTAAGTGTTATTCCAGGGGTGTCTTTGCAAAAATCTGGCAGTCGCAACGAATTACAGGTCAGAGTTCGCGGCTTTGACAGTCGTCAGGTGCCGGTATTTTATGATGGTATCCCAGTTTACGTTCCTTATGATGGCAACCTAGATCTCGGACGCTTCCTGTCCTCAAATTTGGACTCGGTAGAGGTTTCCAAGGGATACACCTCATTGTTACAAGGGCCAAACCAGATGGGGGGTGCTATCAACCTCACTACCCATAAACCACAAGAGCCATTTGAAGCCAGTGCTGCTTTTCGTCAAGGATTCACTCGTAATAAGAGCAATGCCTATGATGCCAATCTGTCACTCGGCATGCGCAGTGAGCTTGGCTACCTGCAGTTCACCGGGAGCCGCCTGAAACAGGATTATCTGGGATTACCTTATGGCACAGATAATCAGGTCGCCGGCAGTGACGGCAAAATGATCAACTCCGAAGCTGATGACAAGCGTGGCATTATCAAGTTAGGGATCACGCCTAATAGTACCGATGAATACACTTTTACCTACATCAAACAGGATGGCGAAAAGCAAAATCCACCTTATGCTGGTAACAGTGGGCAGAAAGCACGTTACTGGCAATGGCCTGATTATAATAAGGAAAGTTACTACTATCAGGGGTTTACTCGGTTAAATGACATTTTCACGCTAAAAAGTCGTGTTTATCATGATGTCTTTACCAACACACTGATGATGTACAACTCGCTATCGGCGCTGCAACAGAAAAACGGCTTCTACAGCCGTTATGACGACTTCAGTAACGGTGCTGGCCTGCAACTCAGCGCCGATTTGCGGCAGCGTGATCAACTGTCCTTTGCCGCACATTGGAAAGAAGATGTACACCGTGAAAAAGACGCGCCTGACGGCCTTTATGACCGCTACAAAGATCGCACTATCTCCCTGGCATCCGAGTATCAATGGGCCATCTCTGAACAATTTGATGCAGTTGCTGGCATCAGCTATGACAAACGCGAAAGCTTGGAAGGGATGCAGCATGAGGACGACGGCAGCATCACCCAATATGACGATAACGATCAACACGCCTTTAACTGGCAGGCATTGTTGAAATACCATGTCAACGACACGGATTCACTGGCATTTTCCTTCTCTGATCGTAGCCGCTTCCCGACACTAAAAGAACGCTATACCACCTCTAAACCAGCGACAGGCCAAGTGGCACTCGTAAACCCGCAGCTAAAACCAGAACGGGCACGCACACTTGATATCACTTACAGTGGTCTTATCAATACGCAATGGAGCTACGAAGCCAGCGCCTATTACAACCGCGTAGATGATGCCATTCTTGCCATCAATATTGACGCCAATACCCTGCAGAATCGCAATAGTGGTCAGGTTGATTACAGCGGAATCGATCTCGGATTAAAAGGTAAGATCCTGGATATTGCCGAATTGGGTCTGAGCTATAGCTACACGCACACCGACGTAAAACGTGAAGAAATTGGGGAAATCACCGGTTTACCTAAACAGATGGCGAATGCTTGGGTCAAAGTCACCCCTTGGGCACCATTAAGCCTGACATTGTCCGAAGAAGTCCGTGACTCCAGTTACAGCAATAGCGATGGCTCGCAGATTGCTGCCGGATTCGCTCTCACTAATCTACGTGCTGACTATCAGCTATTTAAAGAGCTCAGCCTGAATGCCTCCGTTAACAACCTGTTTGATCGCAGTTATGAATACTCCGAAGGCTTTATCGAGCAGGGTCGAAATTTCTGGTTGGGACTCGAATATCGAATGTAAAAAATACCGGTTGTAGCACAGCAGCCAGTTACCTCGTCTGTTCATCTGTGCCAGCAAAAGCCGGTGATTACTGGTCATAATCACCGGCTTTTTTATATTTACCGCCAACAATTGCAGCTCGGCAAAATGTTCAGCAATACTGGTCAACCTATACATTTAGCCTAGCAACAATGCCTCATGATGCCAGCGACTATTGGTTAGAGGCCCAGATCTAAATGTGGTGATTCGCCGCCAGTGTCATCTTATGGTGCAGGAAACTGTTCCCGACTATCTGAAACTGTTAATAATTCATTAATACTTTTCCGTCACCATAGCCGTATTCAAAAGTAGTCGGAACTCCTAACCTTGATGAGTAACCGCCTAATTGACCAAACGTACCTAACGCCACGGATATTTCTCGGTGTAACTTATCTGGCGGCATTACTTCTGGTTTCGTTGCACTTGTGGCTGCGACCACTCATGCCAGTGGATGAAACCCGCTATGTCTCGGTTGCCTGGGAAATGTGGCGCGATCATAACTGGCTAGTACCACATCAGAATGGTGAAACTTATGCCCATAAGCCGCCATTACTGTTTTGGTTAATTAACCTGTTTTGGACGGTTTTCGGTGTAAGTGAATGGTCCGCGCGTCTTTCTGTGCCGCTGTTTTCCTGCCTCAATTTCGGCTTGGTCTATATGTTAGCTAAGAAGTACTTCCCTCAGTCTGATGCTGCGGCTAGGTACGCGCCTGTATTGCTATTAGCATTAGCGGGTTGGAATTTTTATCTGCCGACAGTCATGTTTGACTTGGTGCTGAGCGTCTTTGTGTTGCTGTGGCTACTGAGCTGTTTGGGTTTCAGTGACACAGGTAACCGACGCTTTATTGCCCTTGGTGCGCTGGCTGTCGGTCTGGGATTGCTGACTAAAGGGCCTGTTATGCTGCTTTACGCGATCCCGTTTATGCTGTTGCGTCCTTGGTGGCAACATAACAACAGCATCAGTAACGGCAGGTTTTTCCGTGGTAGCTCTATCGCCATATGCATGGGACTGTTGCTTCTGGCGTGCTGGCTATTACCGGCGGTAATAGCTGGCGGCGGAGCTTACGAAAAGGAGCTCATTTGGAAGCAAACTGCTGGACGCTTAGTTGCCGCATTTGCTCACGCTCGGCCTTTTTACTGGTATGTATATCTTTTACCTGCGTTGTTACTACCACTACCGCTACTCAGTGGCATCTGGCGCAGTCAAATATGCCGTTTTCAGAATAACCGTGATAAAGCCTTAGTACTTTACGTCACTATCATTCTGCTGAGTTTCAGTCTGATCAGCGGTAAACAGCTCCACTATCTATGCCCGCTGATGCCGGTAATTGCGTTGTATGTTGCCGCTGGCGTCAAGCCAGAAAATTTCGGACGCAGCTATGTGCTGACCGCGCTCTGCATGGTTGTCGTATTGTTAATCGGCTCGTTGCCATTGTGGGCTGACAAGGTGTTCAAAAACCTGCACGACCCCAAAATTGCCTTGTGGGCGATATTATTGCCCATAGTGCTGCTAGCACTGTCGCGGTGGCGATTCAAACAAGTCAGTTTGAATCCGTTGGTACAATTTCTGATATTTCCGCTGTTAATGACCAGCGTGCTTTTGGCCGTGAAACAGCCGTTACATGAGGCATACGATGTGACCGATGCGGCACGGCAAGTACGGCTATTACAACAGAAAGGAAACACGCTGGCATTCTGGGACAAATACGACAACCAGTTCCAGTTTGCCGGTCGATTACAGCAACCGATTGTGGAACTGCAGGATACCGACATAAATCAGCGCGTTGACTGGCTCAAGCAGCATCCGCAGGCAATAGTGATCTACCCGGTCAAGCGACCTGCCGAGGTTATGCGCAAGCAGGCGCTTTTTAGCCAACCGTATCGTGGACGGGTATTGTTGCTGATTAAGGCTACAGATTTTATCGCTTTAATGCCTACCGCCCACTAGCTTACACAGGATGAAAAAGCGGCATTGGTGAATGCCGCTTTTGTCACTAGAATTTAGCCATTGTCATCTGGAAAGTCTTAAATCCACCAGTAAGATTGCGAACCTTAAAGCCATGCTGGCGCAACAGGCGATAAGCCACGTGTCCGCGCAACCCTACCTGACAAGCGACTAGGATTTCCTTGTCCTTAGGCAATTCGCCTAACCGTTGACGCAGTTGATCAACGGGGATATTCAGCGCTTGCGGAAACGCGCCAACGTTCGTCAGCTCTGGAGGATTACGGACATCTAACACAACTTGTTCGGCAGAAGGGCTAGCCACTTCATCAACGTGGCATATCTGCTCGTCACCATCCAACACGTTTGTTGCTACCATGCCGGCCTGATTCACGACATCACGGGCAGAACCAAAAGGAGGGGCATAAGACAGTTCCAGATCCTGTAGATCTCGCACAGTCATGCCAGCACGCTGTGCGACTGCCAACACATCAATACGCTTGTCGATGCCATCCATCCCGACCGCTTGTGCCCCGAGGATTTTGCCATTGTTGGGATCAAATAACAGTTTCAGTGTCACCGGATGAGCACCTGGATAGTAACCCGCATGACTCGCGGTATGCACATAGACTTTTTCATAGGGTAATTGCAGCCGCTGTAGAGATTTCTCATTGAGGCCAGTACTGGCAATCGCCAAATCAAATAATTTGCAGATGGCCGTTGCTTGAGTGCGCCGATATTGTTTGTCCAGACCCAACATATTATCAGCGGCAATACGTCCCTGCCGGTTTGCTGGCCCGGCTAATGGTACCAAGGCTGCATTGCCAGTGACAAAATCCAGCGTTTCTACGGCATCCCCTACAGCATAAATATCTGGATCCGAAGTGCGCATTCCCGCATCCACTTTAATGCCGCCACGCTCCCCTAAAACCAGACCCGCACTATTGGCCAATGACACTTCTGGTTTAACGCCGATGGCCAGAATCACCATATCGGTTATTAGGGTTTGCCCAGTGGACAGTGTTAATGCCAGAGCAGTGTGATGGTGAGAAGGCTTGTCATAAACATCGGTTGCTTCTGGCTCTGATGGCATATTGTCACGGCTGTTTACTTCAGTAAGTCCGGTATTCAACCGCAGTTCCACACCTTTGTTAACTAATTCGCGATGCAACACATTAGCCATTTCGGGATCCACAGGAGCCATGACCTGTGGCGCTAACTCTAACAGTGAAATGCGGATCCCTCGCTGATGCAAAGCCTCTACCATTTCCAAACCGATAAATCCGCCGCCGACCACGGTCACATGCTGCGGTTTATGTGCGGCCAGTGCCGCAATAATGGCATCCATGTCAGCAATATTACGCAAGGTGAACACGTGGGGGTTGTTGATACCGGGGATCGGCGGTTTTACCGGTGCTGCACCGGGACTGAGCAGCAATTTATCGTAAGTATCTTCATAGCTGTCGCCCGTCAGCAGATTTTTGACTCGTAGTGTTTTATGGATGGCATCAATCGACATCACCTCATTGAACACCCGAACCTCAACATCAAAACGCTTTTTAAAACTTTCAGGCGTTTGCAGTAAAAGCGCTTCTCTGGCAGCGATATCACCACCGATATGATACGGCAGGCCACAATTAGCAAACGAGATAAACTCTCCCCGCTCCAACATAATAATCTGCGCCGATTCCGACATGCGTCTTGCTCGCGCAGCGGCTGAGGCACCACCAGCGACACCACCGACAATCACTATTTTCGTCATATCCACTCCAGATCTTGCGCTACCAAGATTTCCGTATAAACCTTTAACAATATTAAAATCAATGAAATAAGCTCTAGACCCGGTAAGTCACAAGGCGTGGTTAAGTACACTACCGCCTTGCAATCGCTAGCAGCAATCTGTCATTGTTTCCCCAAAAACCATCATCTATAAGAATAAACTTATGGAATGAATGCAACCCTTTTGCACAAAAAACGCGATGGTCAGCGATTTAACCGTCATCACATCAAAGCCCAATTCCAGTGACAAAGGTGCAATTTTGCTACGGTTTACGTGGTTGCAGTCGTTGCGCCCAACGCTCGCTCTGTTGACTTAGAAAGTGCTCAATGTCGGTGGTATAAGGCATGGCCACACCGACATCACGATTGATTTCTTTGTGTGTCATCGCCTCAGGCATTAACGTTGCGGTGCTGCCCAGCGCCTTAGCTTGGGTGACAAATGCCTCAGCTTGCTCACAAGGCTTGTCTGGGCGTTTTGATGAACAAACCGCCAAAAATGGCGCGATTTTGCCTTTCATCTGTAACTTCGGTGAGTTTTGCTGCCAATAGGCCATGTCTTTACCAAAGGCGGCATCATAGAAGCGGTAATGCGAGCGCCCCATAATCTCGACGACATCGTAAGCAGCACTGTCCAAAGCTACCGTCGCTAACCAGGGTTTTACTTGATAGCGTTGTTGCAATGACACATCAGTCGCCAGCAAACTAATTAAATGCGCCCCCGCAGAATGCCCCATCAACACCAGTTGGTGCGGGTCAATCTGAAACTCTGTAGCATGTTGCTGCACATAAGCGACTGCTTTGGCGACATCGGCGGCCTGCACTGCCGGTGCGGCATCGGGTAACATACGGTAATTGACCGAGATAAAGACGATCCCTTGTGGCACCCAGCGTTTCACTTTGTTCACCACCACATTGCTACTTGCCTTGTCGCCAATGCGCCACGCGCCGCCATGCACCACTACCACAACGGGAGCAGGTTGCTGAAGTTGACGTGGGGCGTAGCTGTCCAGTTGCTGTAATTTGTCGTCACCGTAGGCAATGTTATGACGGACGGTGATATGGTCATTGGCAAACGCTGCAGCATCACTGCTCTCAGTAAATAGGGCTTCATTGTCTTGATTAAGTCGCTCTGCACGACGCTCTTTGAATCGCTCTAACAATGACCCAGCACTCACAGTTTGCAGAGAGAACAACATTAAACAACCTATGACAGCCATAAGTGCGATGCTGTGTTTCATTTGACGCTCCGATTGTCTAAATGGCAGGCGAAATCAATGTACGAAATTGGCGATAAAACTACCAGATGCACCTGCTGCTCTGGCAAGAAAAACATTATTCACTGTGTTTGACTTTGCTCTAGCAACGCTGAATCAACAGCAGTTGTTTGCCATTAGAGTGGACTAAATATTGGAGCTTTGGGGCACAACCATAAACAATCAGAGATTCAGGCCCGAATTTAAGCATCAAGCACTAAGACCTGTCATTGAATGGGGATATTTAATTAGTGACATCACTGAGAATTTAGGCGAGTTCTAGCACAGCATTTATAGATGAGTAAAACCCTGTGGACGCACAACACCCCAAAGCATCTTATTAGCCATCCTGAGATCTCATGCAAAGTTTGGAGCCGACCAGCACATCGGAAGATGAATGCTGCGTACAGTTGTACCCAAAATATTGGGGCGCAAAGGGAGGATAAGTGCTGGAAACAGATACAAAAAAACCGACTTATCGTCGGTCTGTTATCTCACTAGGAGATGGTACCAGAGGACGGACTCGAACCGTCACGCTTTTAAGGGCGGGGCCGATGTTATTGAAAGCGAATCCCCTGTGCTCGCAGGTTTGCTAGCAACACAGCATTGAAGCTTAAACCCGCCGGTACACCAAATTTCAGACATAAAAAAACCGACTTTCGTCGGTTAGCTCTTTCTAGATGTTCTCTCTAGAAGAGATGGTACCAGAGGACGGACTCGAACCGTCACGCTTTTAAGGGCGGGGGATTTTGAATCCCCTGTGTCTACCGATTTCACCACTCTGGCACTGATTTGATTTTTCACGTTTTTACACGTATCGGTGATAGGTAATCATCGATACGGACGGCATTATACCTGTGCTTCATACAATCGCAAGCCCTTTCAGTGCACTCACTATAAAATGCTGTCTGACTGATTAATTTTACAACGCTAGGCATTTTTATGGTGGCCAGATGACACAAAAACTAACCCCTTCGACGATGGTAAATATCGTCAAAAATTTGATCGGCTTCTGATACTGTCCACACCGCTTCGAGCGAAAACCACATTTCTGGTGGTTTATTGATCGCGATCAGTTTACCCGCATTGCACATTGGCTATTTTTTAACTGACTTTACGATAAGAGGAGTAAGTGAATGACACTATTACTTGATATAGATGTAATGTTCACAACACCTCTGGGGTTACTGTCTACTCTCGTGCTGCTTGGCACTGTTGGACTCCTCAGTTACCTATCTTGGGTACTGATTGTAAAGTCTTCTAAGAGTTAGTTTTCGTATTTTCTTCTGAAGGTGACACTAAGAAGTGATTTGGGCAGCATTGCGCTGCCCTTTTTATTTATCGAAAAATATTAACTAAGCTGCGTGTTTGCGAACTTGCGCTAAGTTATTGATAAACTGCGGCCGAGTTTTAATTAGGTGTTGCATATCTTCTTTGCTTAATTCCCCAGCAGGTAATCTGAGGATCCTGCGGTTGAGATACTTACGGGCTTTCATGGAAATTTTGAAGTCAGCAGTTGGGCCCTGAATCGCGTAGTGGCGTTCATTGCCGATACATTCCAGAATGTGGCTCCGCAGCAAGCTCTGCACGACCAGATCATCTTTAGGCATAGTCAGCACCGAACTGCCTTGCAGAAAGAATTCTCGCAATAATGCCCGTTCAGCAGGATCGAGAAGTTGGACTTTTTCCTCTATCGCGTCATCCACTCGTCGGCCCTGCAGATATTTAATTGCTTCATCTAGCAGAAAATTGACAACCAACGCACCGATATACGCCAATGAACATAAAAGTCCTAGACCAATATAATGACCATTATTGATGGTCCATTCATCCAGACTTACGAGATGTAGTAATGGCGAAGGGACAAACAACAGTAAGGTAGTCAACAACATACCCCACAGTGATAGCCTCAGCAGCAGTCCACGCATACTGATTTTTTTCGGCAATGCCAGTCTGAATCGCTTCATGAAGATACCCGGTGTCAAAAACATAACAGTGACAGCTGACAAGCAAATAAAATGCCACTGTTAAATGTATTATTTAGGGAGAAAGCCGACATGGCATCGGCTTTACGAAGGAGGATTCGGTGGGATTATCGGTTAATCGTATCTTTGTGTAGTAAGTTGAGCGATATTAATGATGACTTCTACCGCCTTTTCCATTGACTCTAAACAGACAAACTCGTGTTTACCATGAAAATTATGTCCACCAGCAAACAAGTTAGGACATGGTAAGCCGCGATAGGACAGTTGGGCACCATCAGTACCGCCCCGAATGGGTTTGATATCGGGCGTAACACCTGCCATTTCCATTGCCCGACAAGCGATATCGGTAATATATGGTGTGGGCATCACGGCTTCTTTCATATTGAAGTAACTGTCTGAGATCGCAATCTCCAGACTGCCACTGGTCAACTCATCGTTGTATTTCTCAACTAGATCCCGCAACCATTGCTTCCGTTGCTCAAACTGCTGCTTGTCGAAATCGCGGATTAGATAAACCAATTTCGCTTGTTCTGTTGTGCCTTCCATCGACACCAGATGGAAAAAGCCCTCGTAGCCAGAGCTGTGCTCGGGGGTATCATTCAACGGCATCCGGGCATGGAACCGACAGGCCATAGTTGTTGCATTCACCATCACCCCAAAAGCACTGCCTGGATGACAAGTGTTACCACGGGCGGTAATGACGGCTGTTGCTGCGTTAAAATTCTCAAACTGTAATTCCCCTGCGGCACCACCATCTACTGTGTAAGCCCACTGTGCCGCAAAGTGCTCTACATCAAAGCCCTGTATGCCGCGACCAATTTCCTCATCTGGGGTAAAGCACAAGGCGATTTCACCATGAGGAATTTCAGGGTGCAGTAGCAGATAATGCAGCGCCGTGATAATTTCCGCGATACCTGCTTTGTCATCAGCGCCAAGCAACGTCGAGCCGTCGGCGGTGATTAGCGTCTTACCAATATAATGCAGGAGATCGGGGAATTGCTCCGGTGAAAGCTGTTCTATTGTCCCTAACGGTATGATCTGTCCCTGATAATCACTGATGATCTGCGGCTTAACGTTAGCGCCACTATAGTCTGGAGATGTATCTAGGTGTGCCAGAAATCCTATCACAGGAGTATCAGCCACAGTCGCAGGAACGCGAGCATAAAGACAGCAGGTATCGCTAAGAAAAACGTCACTAAAACCAAGTTCAGTCAATTCCTGCTTGAGCGCAACGGCAAATTTATGCTGACCAACTGAGCTGGGAATCGCAGAATTGTTAGGATCGGATTGCGTATCCGATTGCACATAACGCAAAAACCGAGAGAGCAGAGCTTCTTGCATAGTTTTGTAACCCTAGTGCAATAAAGTGGCTGCATTCTAGCACAACCAATTTGATTACATTAGATTTGGATCATATTTTTGGCGTTAGCTGAATTAGGCCTTTTGCGCCAATTTCAATAGCACCCGGCTAGCAGCGACAAAGCCAAAAGTCCCCGTAACAGAGGTCACTGCACCAAAGCCTGCCGAGCAGTCCATACGCATACTGCCAGTTACGCCTTCCTTGCTATTACATACGCTGCCATCTGGCTGCGGATATTTCAGCTGTTCACTGGAGAATACCGCATCCACACCAAATCGCCGTTGGGGATTCTTACTGAAGTTATATTCCCGCCGCAGTAGATTACGTACTTTCGCCAATAATGGATCCTGAATCGTTTTCGCCAAATCAGTTACTGATACCAATGTCGGGTCGAGTTGTCCGCCAGCACCACCAACGGTCACCAGCGGGATTTTGTTACGCTTACACCAAGCAATCAATGCTGCTTTAGGTTTGACGGCATCAATACAGTCCACTACAAAATCCGTCGCACCTGCTGGTAGCAGATATTCAGCAAGATTATCAGCGCAGATAAAATCTTCAATCTCGGTGACCTGACACAACGGATTGATCTCCTTAATACGTTCCGCCATTACCTTGACTTTTGACTGTCCCACGGTGGAAGCCAGCGCATGGATTTGCCGATTGCTGTTGGTAACACACACATCATCCAGATCCATCAAGCTGATGTTACCAACACCGCTCCGTGCCAACGCCTCGGCCACCCAAGTGCCCACACCACCAATACCTATGACCATCACACGGGCTTGAGAAAATACCTGTAACGCTTTAACACCATATAGTCTGGCGATACCACCAAAGCGTAATTGGTAAGCATCTGCTTCAATCATTGTTACTGACAAGATGACGTTCCTAGACTCAGAGATCGCAGTTTGCAATTGGGAAAGCAAAACTGCGTTTTAAATAGGTTAACTCATTTGCGTTTTGTAATTGTTTCACAAATTTATGGTCTCTGTCTTGTGTGTATCACAAGCTTGCTCTTAACGCTCAGATTTTATTCATTAAAAAATTTTACTTTTTTCAAACATCGACTATTACTAATTTATCCTTTAGTTGAACGGCAAGATCGGATACAGGCTGGCATACTGATAAGCCAATGCGTTTTTGCTCATACCACAGGAGGTTACGCTAAAAATAATCACTGCTGAATTTTTAATCGCTAATAGGTGTTTTTGTCACTTTTTTGAAAAAGTTCCGTGGCGCCAGGACATAAAGTGTGATCAATGCCACAATATTAAAAAATTAAAACTGTAAGAATTCGCGCAGCTTTATCTTGAGCAGGAAGCCCGGGATTAGCCCAGGAACACGAAAAGCAAAACCATAAATAAATGGAATAGAACTTAGGTTCTAGGGAGCACATACATGAAGAAAAGTTTTATCTCTGCGTCAGTAGCTACTGTTCTGGCAGCCGCCTCTTTCGGTGCACTGGCTGATGGTCCATCTTTCTACGGTCGTTTCGACCTGATGCTCACTAACTCTCAGAATAGTTCAACCCTGCAGGGTGATACTTCTGGCGTTACTGTTGGTGAGAGCGGTACTTATCTGGAAAACAACTTCTCATGGTTAGGTGTTAAAGGCACCGAAAAGATTTCTGATAGCGTAGAAGTCGTATACCAAGCGGAATGGGGCTTTGAAAATACCTCTAACACTGGTAGCTCTACCGTATTCAACTCTCGTAACACTTACTTTGGTTTCAAAACTGCTGCCGGTACTGCGGTATTCGGCCGTAACGATACCGTATTCAAAAATTCTGAAGGCGGCATCGACCTGTTCGGTAACACCAACGCGGATATGGACCGTATACTGCAGGCTCAAAGCCGTGTAGCTGACGGTGTATGGTATTATTCTCCAAAAATTGCTGGTGTTTTGACTCTGAACGCTAACTATCAGTTCGATGATAACAATGCCACTACTTCTGCCGGGGATGGCAGCAGCCAGTATGCACTGAGTGCCACTCTGGGTGACAAAGGCTTCAAAGCGCAGAACTACTACGCAGCAGCAGCCTACAACAAAGGCATCAATGGTATTGATGCCTACCGTGTAGTTGGTCAGGTTAAACTGGATCAATTCAAAGTAGGTGCGTTGTTCCAACAGTCTGAAAACGTACTGAACAGCGACATCGATGGTAGTACTTACCTGGTTAACGTTGCTTATAATCTGAACGGTGTAAACCTGAAAGCTGAATACATCTATGATGATGGTGGTTTCGGTAGCTACTTCAAAAACATCTCAGGTGTTAACATGAAGGCTGATACCGTGGCTACTCGCTCTGTAAGTGATGTAAGCGTTTCTAACTTCATCGTTGGTGCAGACTACAAAGTTGCTAAAACCACTATGTTGTACGGTCACTATGCTTACTACACTGGTGACTATAAGCAAGATGGTGCCAAAATCGACCTGGATGACGACAACGTATTCTCTGTAGGTGTACGTTACGACTTCTAATCCTGTTTAAGGATGCAAAAAGGCGGCCTGATGGTCGCCTTTTTATTATTAAGAACAGGTCAAAATTGACCAACAATACCTGAAAACATCAGAACCTAGCGAGAGTTTCTTCCACTTTGCGGAGCCAAGTACAGTTGTCACAATCACATTTACGTCGTGACAAGTGATGCGGTGTCAGATTGGCATCAACAAAGTCGACAGCAATTAGCAGTTGCTGCTTCAATTCTTCCACTGATTTTTCTTCCAAGGCGACTAAGCTGTCATTACGGTTCATCCAGATACATTCCATTCCCTGATGACAGAAAATGCATTGCTCATCGACGGCATTAAAAAAACCGGAATGAGGACAGTGACGTAACTCCATCGACTGGATCACTCTAGGTCTGGCGTATTCAAATAGCGCGATTAGTTCACGCTTGTCAGGCTCAGGCATAACGCCTCCGCTAAGATATGTCTATGGGACAAAGGTTACCCCTGACTGTTTTCGCTATATTTGATGTATGTCAAAGTGTCAGATAATCAGATGCGTTAGGAACATGCAAATCTGATATAGATCTCGCTTATATTGGTTTGTTCCCTACTTTGACTGCTGTTTAAATGGGCGGATAATCTAAGCTTCACTGCGGTAGGAGATGGTCGTTGCAAGTACCGGAATTACAACACTTCTACATTTCAGAAGAGCAGTCTGTTTATCTGCTTAGGGCCGATGATGCACGCAAACACCGCGCTTGGATCCGCCTTTGTCGTCAGCAACTGATAAAGCTTGGCTATGAAGAGCCTGAACTTATCGGCAAAGGTGCCTACGGTTTTGTCTTTGGAGGCCGCAATCGTTCCGGTGAAGAACATGTGTTCAAGTTTTCTCGTATCACCTTGCCACAGCACATTCAGGATCGCTTAGAAGAAGAAGCGTTTGTGTTATCACAAGTGCACCACCCCAACGTTCCTGCATTAATCAAATTTGAACGGGTTGGACGCCAAGGCATCATGGTGATGGCGCGCGCTTCTGGCCAGGATCTTGACCAACGCTGCCGCCAAATAGGAGCGCTACCGGTACATGAAATTATCAGTATCGCCCGGCAATTGGCGGATCTGCTGTTGTATCTGCGCCATGGCAGACCTTTGGTACATGGTGATATTAAACCATCAAACCTAGTGTATGACCCGCAGCAAGACAAGTTGTCACTGATTGACTGGGGCTCCGCGGTATTTGCTCAGCAGGAAGCAGACGGTCAACCGGCAAGTGCTAATGTGATGGAGTTATTGTCCTGCGACCAACAGCATACCAATGCCAGAATGGGCGATGTGTATTTTATTGGCGAGGAGCAACTGAACGGCGCCTTATCCAACCCACGTTTTGATGAGCAAGGTGTCGCAGCCACGCTATATGCGCTGGCGTCCGGTCAGGCCAGCCGTTTTGGCTCCAAGGTCATTCCTCCCACTAGCTTGGGATTACCTAAGGAACTGGCACGCACGCTGGAGGGAATGCTAAGTGATGACCCTAAATTACGTCAGCAAGCAGGTGATTATTTTCTGCGCAGTATGCGTTACAGTCATTATCTGCTGTTGCCGCCAGTGGCGGCGGTTGAGGTAACAGCGGATATTCCGGTGTGGGTGCAGTCTCAGAGCCGTGATGTGGAAACGGTCAGCTATAGCTCGCGCAAATCGTTTCTGCGCAGTCATCAAGGCGACATTGGCTCTGCCGAACCATTCCCCAATGATGTGCAGTTAGAAAAATACTATCGCAATTTTCTTGCGGGGATGGGCGATACCGAAAAGGGGTTTATCGCTGCGGTAGGGCGACTGGGGCAATATCCAATTGTTGGTGGACTGGCTATCCATTGGCGGGCACAGGGCGTATATATCGATTCCAATCTGGCGCTGTATGACGCGCCCCTTAAACCGGCACTCTTACAGGCGGTGAATAATATGGTGACGCTGGCGCGCGGGATCAGCAAAATCGGCGTCTTCAAAGCCTGTTTTTTTAACGCCAAAGATACCTTGCATCTGGAACGCGCCTCTGCTGCTATTCCCTTCAGCTGTAATGATGGTCAGCAGTTACCCTTTGAAATTGGCGATGTACCTAATCTGGAAGATAAGTCACGCCTGCATTCTTACTTTGAAGATGGTAAAGATCCAGATGAAAATCTAGAGCTGCCAGCAGAAATTATGGCGGAGCTGGAACGGCTTAACTTAATCCATCACACTGGCTGTATTATTTTCGAAGCCTTGCCGACCCACTTAAAAATTCATAGCTATCTGCGATTGCTCAATCCTCGTAAGCAGGCACAGTTTCGCGCCTGCCTTGACCGGATCCTGCTGCATGTTGACAAAATTCATGGTCAGGGCGTCTCGGGTTTTATGAAGCTCCCCTATAAAAACACCCGAGAGTTCTCCCATCTGCAGCGGCGCCCAGAACGATTTTTTCCACGTAACCCGAAGCGCAGCTGATTCAAATGGGTGCCCCCGGGGGCATGGGGACTGGATTCAAGATCATTCGCTTACTAGGCTGTTGCGCCTGTTGTTCAATAACGCTCTGCATCAGTTGATAATGCGCGGCGACAAAAGCGGTAACTCGTTTCTCCTTGCGATTGAACTGCTGCTGCCAGAAGGTGAGTTTAGCGCGCAGTTGTGCTCTGACCTCTGGGCTGGAGGCCGGATTTTCCATCGCATCCAGTACGGCATCCAATACCACCGCATTCACCCGCATTGCTACTGCTTCTTTATCACCCGACGGCAAATCGGCCAGCAATGTCTTGGCGGCTAACTGATCGAGTAACTTGCTGAGCGACAACTGTTCGTTGTCACGACTAGCTTGTTGCGCTATCCGGTTAAGGCGTTCGCTCTGCAACAATAAACTGACAACGTGCCGACTGAGCGCCTCAGCCATGGCCTGAGGATCATTTGCCACCCCGAGTGACGAAGCAAAGCTTTCACGGCTGCGTTGATAATCGCCAGCCTTGGGCACCAATTTGGCGTAGAGACTGGTGGGCAGGTATAGCGCATCGCTGTCCAACGCCGCCAACAGGGTCTGTAGTGCCCGTAGTTGCATCTCTGGTGCCATATAATGCCAACTGCCGCCGTGAATATCTGCCTGATAACTGTAATCAATCCCGCCAATGAATTTGGCTGCCGCCTGCAACTGATAACGGCTCAGCAAATATACCGGTACTAACGCATCGGCCAGTTCCCCCAAAGGTTGCCCATTGAGTAACGCCGTGCCGGAAAATTGCTGTAACGCTAGCTTACGTACCTGCTGCAAGCGCTCCAGTTCGACAACTGGATCATCGCCACGATCCCATAGACTGGCCCAAGCATTTGCGGCAGAAGACTGCCGAGAATCGGCCTCAGCAATATAGCGCAAGCCCTGTTGCTGCACTTGTTGTAATAATTCAGCCAACGCTGTTCTGGTCGCCGTTTGCTCACCAAAATCGCCATAGCCATAGGCGATAGCAAATTTGTCCCACTCACCAATGCCTTCGCGGTAGGGCTGACTGATATCAATTTGACCTTCATGCACACGGATATAAGGATGTGGATAATCCATCACCGAAGCGTTGCCGTTGCTGGAAGCTGCAAAATTGTGACTCAGACCCAGCGTATGACCAATTTCATGCGCCGCTAATTGACGGATGCGCGCCAGCGCCAATGCCATTGACGCATTATCGGCGGCGACCCTGTCACTCCACCCAGCAGTGACACCCCGAGCGATCAGTAAATCCTGTCGCACCCGTAAGCTGCCCAGTGTCACTTGACCTTTGATGATCTCGCCAGTACGTGGATCAGTCACCACCGCGCCATAGGACCAACCGCGGGTAGCGCGGTGCACCCATTGCACCACGTTGTAACGGATATCTTGGGGATCAGCGTCATCCGGCAACATTTCCATCTTGAAAGCATTGAGAAACCCGGCAGCAGCAAAGGCCTGACTCCACCAGCGCCCGCCTTCTAATAATGCGCTACGTATCGGCTCCGGCACGCCGGGATCCAGATAATACACTATCGGCTTTATGACCTCGCTAGGGGCAGGACCAGGATGCACTTTTTGCAGACGATGGCGAAGCAACAGTCGTTTAGTCATCTCCTGATCAATGGGTGTGGCGTAATCACGATATTCGTCAGCAAGGTACCCACTCATCGGCGTATAGGCTCGTGGTTGATATCCAGGCTCTGGTAAGGCAATGAAAGAGAAGCGTACTTGCAATGATAGCGCTTGCCCATCAGGTGCCACATCGGCCACTTGCGCGCCTGCTTTATCGGCGCTAAATGTCAGTTGTACGTCCACATCGCTGTTGCGCTCAAACGATTTAACGGAGGTAGGCAAGATCACCGAACGGCTTTGATCCAGATGGTAATGCCCCTGCCCAGTGGCGCTTAACTGTTGGGTAATGCCATGCAGATCTGTCAGCAACAGCTCGTTGAGTGGTACTAACAGACGCTTTCCTGGCAGCAGTTTTCCTTGCCATAATACGGAATCAGCAAAGGCATCGGCGACGGCACGCTGCTCAAAAGGGTTGTTGCTACCAGCTCGATAATGGGTATTGAGTTGTTTGAGCAGCACATAAGGCCCCTGCCGTTCCAGCTGTACCATCCGGGTATTTCCCAGTTGGCCGCGATCGAGCCCAATATCATTAGAACCAGCACCTTGTGGCAGACTGGTTAGCAACAGCATGGGGCGATTCAGGTGATTGGCTTCCAGATACAGCTGACCACTGCCATTATCAAAGTAGAAATTGATAAAACCTTCGGCTTTATCACTGTTACGTATGACACTGGCACTGTCTTCCGCCGCCGATAATGTCAGCGGCATTAGCAACAACAGCCACCATAACAATCCCGAAAATGGCTTCATACCACTTATCCCCTGTGCTTGTTTCGCTTCCGTGCATCCAAGTTAAGGGATTGATCCGCTTATCTCAAGCTTTGTGTATCCAGTGGCTGAGTGTTTCAAACAACTCATTGAGCATAATCGGCTTGGTAATGTGGGCGTTCATGCCTGCTTCTAAGCTCTTGTCTTTATCACCAGACATGGCATGAGCGGTCATAGCGATAATGGGAAGTTGTTCCATTGAATATTGTTTACGTAGCTCTCGCGTGGCGGTTAAACCATCCATAACGGGCATCTGAATATCCATCAGCACTGCGTCATACGTTTTTTCTGCCACCATTGCCAGCGCCACTTTGCCGTTTTCGGCTACATCTACGTCATAACCGCCGCTACGAAGCAGTTCACAGGCAACTTGTTGGTTGATAAGGTTATCTTCCACCAACAGCACCACCCCACGTAGTTCACTATTGTCAGTTGTTGACAGCTCTTGCACGGCATTATGTTCGGGGGCTTCACAAAATGCCGCTACGATTTCATTGAACAACGCCGATGACTTAAACGGTTTCTGCAGCAAAGCAAACACCTTGGTACTGCCCAGTTCCTGTGCCATTGGTTCAGCCGCATAAGCAGTCATCATGATCACCACTGGCCGTTTGCTAATTTTGCCATTGCTGACCATTTCATCCATCGCCACCAGCACGTCCCGACCGTCCATTTCCGGCATTTTCCAGTCAATCAGTAACAGATCAACAGGTTGCTGAGCCAATTTAAACAACGCTTCTGGCCCACTGGCGGCGGTTTCCACATCAAAATGAAAATCACGCAATTGCGAGGCATAAATCTGTAATGCCGAAGGATTGTCATCCACTACCAAGGTACGCAGATTATTGAGTTGTTCCGGTACAGTTAACGGCGTAACGGGTGCTTCCTCAGCGATTTCAAAGCTGACGGTGAAAGTAAAAATACTGCCAACCCCCGGCTCACTCTGCACTTGTAGATCGCCGCCCATCATGGAGACCAAATGCTTACTGATGGATAAACCAAGACCGGTACCGCCATATTGACGTGTGGTCGAGCCATCTGCTTGGGCAAACGCATCAAATAGTTGCGCCTGCTTGGTCTTTTCAATGCCGATACCAGTATCCCGTACCCAGAATTTCAACGTCATCCGGTGATTGCGTTCACCCACATCTTCGCAGCCCAGTTCAATCTCGCCATCAGTGGTAAACTTCACCGCATTAGATAGCAGATTGACCAACACCTGCCCGAGTCGCAATGGGTCGCCTTTGAGGAGCAATCCAGCAGTCACTGGTGCATAGAGCAGCAGTTCAATACCCTTTTCTTGGGCTTTGAGCGCATTAAGATCTAGCGCATGTTCCAGTACTTTATCCAACTGGAACGGCACTTTTTCCAGCTCCAGCTTACCTGCCTCAATTTTTGAGAAGTCGAGAATGTCGTTGATGATCCGTAATAGTGACTGTGCCGAGAATCCGGCTTTTTCCAGATAGTCCTGTTGCTGCGGAGTCAGGCTGGTACGCTGAGCCAACTGCAGCATGCCGATAATGGCATTCATCGGGGTACGGATCTCGTGGCTCATATTCGCCAGAAACTCACTCTTATAGAGGTTAGCCAGTTCCGCATCTTTTTTGGCTTCCAACAATGCCAGCTCGGTATTCTTGTGGCGGGTAATGTCCTTATTGGTGCCCAGCATACGTTTAGGTTCACCGTTGCTAGTGAACTCCACCACCCGACCGCGAGCCAGCACCCAGTGATAATTGCCACCCTTACCCAGCATGCGGAATTCCACATCATAAGTTCCAACGGGATCCCGCAGATACTGTTCGCGGGTTTCCTGCACTCGCAGTCGATCATCCGGATGCGTCAACTCATCGATGGTGGACATCAATGCGGGGAACTCGTTGGCCTTATATCCCAGCATGGTGTAGAAAGACGGATTACAGATAAGCTGTTCTGAATCCAGATACCAGTCCCACAAACCATCTTCTACTGCATCCATCGCCAGATGGTAGCGCTCTTCAGACAAACGCAACTGTTCTGCAGATTCATATTCGCGGGTGACATCACGCCATACCACAATCAGTCCCTGCAACTCACCACGGCGGTTATAAAACGGCAGTTTCAAGGTGTCGAGCAGTACAGGTCTCCCAGCGAGTTCCACTTTTTCCTGGTAACGTAATGGCGTTCGTTCCTGCAAGACTTTGGCGTCTTCATGACGGATGCGTTGTGATAATTCGGGAGGTGTCAGATCGCGATCTGACAAGCCGATCATTTCGCTTTCGGTATAGCCCAGTACCCGCTCTGCCGCTTTATTGCACCCGAGGTATTTGCCTTCTTTATCTTTGAATACAATCGCTTCGGGAATCGAGTCCAAAAGCGATCGCAATAACGCAAACTCCTGCTCGCGGCGCTCGGTGGTTTCCCGCAAACGCTCAGTGCGCCGTGCCACCAGTTTATCCAGACGCTTATTCTGTTCAGCCAGATGTTTAGTGTACTGTTGATTTTCATCAAAAATCCGGCTCACTAACTGGAACCAAGGCTGCCAGTCACGATTTATCTTACTCGGCGGTTCTTGCGGTGATTGCGAGCAGGCTTCTAGATGATTCAACAAACGCGAAGCGGGACTGACAAATGAGCGGCGGGTCTGCCAATGCACTATGGTCACCAAAATCGACAAAGCCAAGACCACGAGGAAGAAGGTAGCTTTCAGCTTCTCAAAGGAATCGGAAAACATGTCGTCTACGTTCTGCAGATACAGTAAACGCCATGGCGCGTTATGCAGCGCGACTGAGTAGATGTAATAACCGTTGCGGATCATGCCTTCATGGGCATCAAACAACTCAGATTCTGGTAAGGAGTGCAGTTCAGCCGGGATACGCTGGCTGATGTGGTACACGCGGTTAATACTGGAAGTGTCAAAATCACTGTGAGACAGGATGTTGTTGCCCTGATCCAGCAGGATCACTGTCCCCGGCATTTTAAAATATAGGCGAATCTGCCTTGCCAGTGACGCTAACGTCATATCAAGGTTGATAGAACCAATGAAATCATCGTCGAGATAAATCGGTACCCCGAGAGTGGTCAGCAAGCCATTGCCAGCGGAATCCACATAAGCTTCACTCCAGAACACGCTACGCTGTGGGTTCATCTCTGGGGTTGCCAACTGGAACTGTTTGCGATGTAACAGCTCATCACGAAAACGTACATCATCCGATGGCCAAGGATAATAGGACATCATCCGTCGTTTGGAGATGTAATAAATAGCGGATGCTTTAGGTGCCGCCTCCTTCGCTACCGGAAACGACAGTGACAGCTCAAACAGCATCTCCAATTCTTGATAGAACTTTTCGCTGCGGCCGTCCAAAGCTCCGATACCGGTAATGCGCCCCATATTGGTAAAGGGATCGCCACTTCTGGCATAGGTGGGTTCTAAAGTGAAATACTGACCGCTTTCATTAAACTTTTCATACTGTGGCAAACGCTCTTTGCGCACCTGTTCCGCCAACCGCAGGTGATCTACGGCAATATCCCGCAGACTTTTCACCGCACGGATACTGGACTCCAGCAACAGGTCTATCTGCATCACATGCCGGTCAACCTGCTCCTCTCGTAGCTGCATCTGCTCACTTTTCTGCCGCTCATAAAACCCCCAAGCGGTCAGTAATGCCAGCACAATTACCCCGATGTAAGTGTAAAACACGGCACGGTTATAATTTTTCTGAATGGGCGATTTTAGCTGGAGTTCAGGTTCAGTCGGTTTCATCCTAGCCCTTGCACAACGGCTGTATACAGGGAACAGCACGGAAAACTCTCACTATGATAGCAGCTTACCAAGGAAAACAAAGGCCTCCACAGAGGCCTTACACTGGATTACAAAGACTTACAACTGTTCTTCAGCAAATTCAGCAAGCCGCGAGCGTACCACGCCATTGAGATAAAGATTGGCACTGCCTTCAAACTGCTTGAACCGCTCCACGATGTAGGTCAAACCGGAAGTCACCGCAGTGAGATAGTTAGAATCAATCTGTGCCAAATTGCCGCAACAGATAAGTTTGGTGCCTTCGCCCATGCGGGTGATCATGGTTTTGATCTGAGAGGCTGTCAGATTTTGGCATTCATCTAGCAATACCACGGAATTTTGAATCGAACGCCCACGCATAAAGTTAATGGATTTAAACTGAATATTGGCCTTATCCATGATGTAATTGAGTGAACCCGCGGGGTTAACATCATGTTTGTGCAGCACTTCCAGTGTATCGGTGATAGCTGCCAGCCACGGCGCCATTTTCTCTTCCTCCGTTCCCGGTAGAAAGCCAATTGATTCGGCAATTTCCGGGGTATTACGGGTCACGATCACCTTGTCATACTGATTGCGTTCCACCACTAGCTCTAATGCCGCCGCCATCGCCAGCAGTGTTTTACCACAACCCGCAGGACCGGTCAGGATCACCATATCAATGCTCGGATCCAACAGCGCCTGCAGTGCCATGCCTTGATAAATATTCTTCGGGCGAACCCCCCAAGCTTCCATATTCAATAACCGTTCGCGTCCAAGATCTAACACACTCAGCGAGGAGTCAGTACGGCCAACCACCCGACCGCAGAAGTTGGAGTCTTGATCCAACAGATATTGATTCATGTAAAAAATATCATCGCCCAGATCTTTAAGCGGTACATCGTGCACTGTCTGGCGGCCATGACGCTCTGTCGCCACCCGGTCCAGATGTTCCCAGAAATTCCCTTCAAATTCATGAAATCCCTTGGATAAAAAGCGGATATCGTCGATCAGTTGGTCGGTACGATAGTCCTCTACCATCAGCATCCCCGCCCCTTTGGCTTTGAGACGCATGTTGATATCTTTAGTTACCAGCACCACTGGTCGAGGGTGATGTAGCTTCTGCAAATAAAGCGCGGTATTGATAATGCGGTTATCGTTGTTATCGCCAGGTAATGCACCAATAGTGAACTCAATCTGGTGGTCGGGGAAGATGGCGAGAGTGCCAGTCGCATCGCCGTGGCCTTCACGTGCGGGTAGCGGCACGCCGCTAATAATTTGTTCCGGGGTGATATCGCCGCCAAGCGTATCTTCTAAGGCCCTGATGGCCACTCTGGCATCGCGACTGACATCGCGTTTGCGGTCTTTAATCTGGTCCAGTTCTTCAAGCACCGTCATAGGAACTATTACGTCGTGCTCTTTAAACGAATATATCGCCAAGGGTTCATGCAATAAAACATTGGTATCAAGTACAAACAATTTTCTGTCGTCTTGTTCCATAGCGCCTCCATAGCGTCATTGCATTATGACTTTGTGGTTTTTGTCGGGCGGGTAACGCCTAGTATCAGATAAGAGGCTCCTGTGGTTGGATGAATGGCAAGCGTCCCCCGGTGACAGGTTCAGTTTTTATACTGTCACCATTACTATGGGATGACAATCGCTTCGCGTTAAGAATTTTTAACAGCAATTTTACATTAGTAAAATCTACCTCTGTCGATTACAGCCGCCTTCGGCAGGATTGGTATTATAATCGCTTTGGTATAACATACGCGCCCTTCACTAGGCACCGAGGAAAAGAGTTAAAAATGCCATTTGCTTTAGGTCAACGCTGGATCAGTGATACGGAATCAGAGCTAGGATTAGGCACGGTGGTACAATTGGAAGGTAGGATGGTCACCCTGCTATTTCCTGCAACCGGAGAAAGCCGCATCTTCTCCCGCCATGATGCCCCCTTAACCCGCGTGATCTACAACCCCGGTGATAAAGTCAAAAGTCATGAAGGCTGGACACTGGAAATCCAGACGGTTGCGGAACATGACGGTTTAGTCCTCTACCATGGTACCAATACCGACAACGGCGAAGCCGTGTCGCTACGCGAAACCTTGCTGGATCACAATATCCGCTTTAACAAACCGCAGGATCGGCTGTTTGCCGGTCAGTTGGATCGTCTTGATCGCTTCGGCGTGCGTTATCAGGCACAGCGTTTGCGCCACCATCTGGCAACTTCTGAATTGCTCGGATTACAGGGGCCAAGAGTTGGCCTTATTCCGCACCAGTTATGGATTGCCGCAGAAGTCGGCCGCCGTCATGCGCCCCGCGTTTTACTGGCGGATGAAGTGGGTCTTGGGAAAACCATCGAAGCTGGATTAATTATCCATCAGCAACTGATGACTGGCCGTGCTGAGCGCGTATTAATTCTGGTGCCAGATACCCTGCGGCACCAATGGCTGGTGGAGATGCTGCGACGCTTCAACCTGCGTTTCTCAGTGTTTGATGAAGAGCGTTGTGTCGAAGCCTTTGCCGATCACGATAATCCGTTTTATACCGAACAACTGGTGATCTGCTCACTGGATTTACTCAAACAAAAACGCCGCCTAGACCAAGCACTGGATGCTGACTGGGATTTATTGGTGGTGGATGAAGCCCACCATTTGGAATGGACCGCCGATAAACCCAGCAAGGCTTATCAGATAGTTGAGGCCTTAGCCCAGGTAGTACCTGGCGTCATGTTGCTGACAGCCACGCCAGACCAACTAGGACATGAAAGCCATTTCGCCAGATTAAGGTTGTTGGATCCTAACCGTTTTTACGACTATCCAGCTTTCATCAAGGAAGAACAGGATTATCGACAGGTGGCTCAAGCGGCTGATGCTATCGCCAGCGGTCATAAGTTGCCTGATGATGTGATTGCGCTGCTGACCGAACTACTGGCCGAAAAAGATATCATTCCAGCCATCAAATTAATCCAAGCCGACAACATCACCCCAGAGCAACAACAGCAAGCGAGAGACGAGCTATTGCAACAACTGCTGGATCGCCACGGCACTGGTCGAGTGTTGTTCCGCAATAGCCGTGCCTCAGTGAAAGGCTTTCCACAGCGTATTTTTCAGGCTTATCCACAGCCGATGCCAGAACAGTATCAGACCGCCATGCGCGTAGCCCTGATGATGAATCGCAATCTGCCGGATGAAACCCAGGCACGACTGGCGCTAACACCAGAAAAACTGTATCAACAGTTTGATGAGCAATCCGCTGCCTGGTGGAAATTTGATCCTCGCGTTGACTGGCTGATCGATTTCCTGAAAAACCATCGCAGTAAAAAGGTACTGATCATCGCCGCTCAAGCCGCCACAGCGTTAAGTTTGGAAGAAGCACTGCGTACCCGCGAAGGGATTCTGACTACCGTATTCCACGAAGGCATGTCCATCATTGAACGGGACAAGGCCGGAGCATTTTTTGCACAGGAAGAAGGTGGCGCGCAGGCATTGATTTGCTCGGAAATTGGCTCCGAAGGCCGTAACTTCCAGTTTGCTAGTCACTTGGTGCTGTTTGATCTGCCACTTAACCCCGATCTGCTGGAACAGCGTATCGGCCGTCTCGATCGTATCGGTCAGCAGCACGATGTGAATATTCATCTGCCCTATATTGAAGACTGTGCTCAATCACGGTTGCTGAACTGGTATCACCAAGGGCTGAATGCCTTTGAGCAAACCTGTCCAGTTGGTCACATACTGTTCAAGGAGTTTGCTGCAGAACTGCTGCCATTGCTGGTTCATGAAGACGACGAAGCCATGACCAACCTGCTAAATCATACTCGTAGCCGTTACAAAGAGCTGAAGCAGGCCATGGAGCAAGGTCGCGATAAACTGCTGGAACTGAACTCCAACGGCGGCGATCGCGCTAAAGCGCTGGCCTGGCAACTGGCAGAAATGGATAGCGATACCGGTCTAATCGGTGCGGTTATTCGTTTATGGGATGTCATCGGTATCGACCAAGAAGATAAAGGCGAACACACCATTGTTTTGCGTCCTAGTGAACATATGATGTTTCCCACCTACCCTGGCTTGCCAGAAGATGGTGTGACCGTGACATTCGAGCGCGATACCGCTTTATCGCGGGATGATATTGCGTTGATCACTCAGGAACACCCGCTGGTACAAACAGGGCTGGATTTAATCACGGGGTCAGACACTGGCACCACCTGTGTAGCGTTGTTGAAAAACAAGGCATTACCCGCAGGAACGCTGTTTCTGGAGCTCATTTACATCGCCGATGCCTCAGCCCCGAAAGCCAGCCAGCTGTTCCGCTATCTACCCGCGACCCCGATCCGGGTGCTACTGGACAAAGACGGCAACGATCTGGCCGCAAAAGTCGCCTATGAACAGTGGGATCGGCAGTTAAGTCCAGTGAATCGCCATATCGGCAGCAAGCTGGTCAATGCCTCTCAACCGCTACTGCATCCGCTGTTGGCGAAAGGTGAACAACACGCCCAGACTGCCATGACAGCTTTACTGCAACAAGCTAGGCAGCAAATGGAAACGAGTCTGCATGCAGAGTTAGAACGCTTAGAAGCTCTGCAAACTGTCAATCCCAACATCCGCGACGAAGAACTGCTATTTTTACGGCAGCAAATCGCCGAACTGAATGGCTATTTGGACAACTGTCAACTGCGCTTGGATGCCATCCGGCTAGTACTGGTCAGCCATGTCTGATAACACAGGCCCGCAAATGCGGGCTTGTTTTTAAGTGCACCGCACTGTGTTTCAGCCACAATGCACTTATAATGAGTTTTTTACTGGCGGAATATCGTGTTGCTGAAGTTTATCCGAGTACTGCTGCTATTAATGTTGGCTTATGGTTTGTTCGCTGCGCCCACAGTGCAGGCTAACCCAACCGCTGACGCTGAACAGCAGACGAGTCAGATTCAAATTGATGGTAAACCCGTCACCGTGTTGACCCGTGATTGGCAGTATCGCATACACCGTGGCAGTGCCATCTTCATTCCTGCACCAGGTGATAATGCCATGTCACCAGGGTTGCTGGAGTATCTGCGACAACAACTGAATCTGTTAGGCTGGACCACTATCAGTCTCACGCCACCACCGCAACCAGCGGAACCCAATTTCACCACCGAGGCGACCGAAGTCAACAAAGCCGGTGATGGCAAGGTGCAAGACAGTGGCAACGCCACCACCCGCAAGCGCAGTGATACTGACTGGCAGCAATTACAACAATCGCAACAACACTATCTGCAGCAAGGATTGACACAATTGCAGGCATCGTCACAAGCGTTAGCTGGTAAAAAATTGCTGATTGCCGCCGGATCTTCTGCAGCATTAGTGCTTAACTTACTAAGTAACAACAACATTATGGCACCCGATCTGCTGGTACTGATCAATCCCTATGCCGATGAAGCTAATGCAAATGCGCAAATTCCCAAACTGTTGGCCAATTTGCCGCTGCCAGTGCTGGATTTACAATCACCAGACGCGAATAGCGCTTCACTTGCCACTCAATCACAGCGACAGCAAGTGTATGACAGCCACCCCGGGTATCACTCGCGACAATTGCTTATGGGGCTGGATTTGACCCAAGCCACGGCCTATGACGTATGTTTGCATCTGATAAATCAAATGGGCAGCAGCATTGTTGCAATTGATAAAGAAAATCCCGCAAAAGCAGTATCGCCTTAAAAGGCGACAGCTGAAATGTCTGTGGCCGTCTATAATTCAGGGCGGGATCGTACTTTTTAGCCCGTGTTGAGTTGTAGCTCTATGCTGTGATCTAATGGCTGCCCATTTCGCAATTAGCAGCCCTGATGGACTTACTCGAACACTTGACGGTTGTTGAAGAAAC
>NZ_JAFNJD010000031.1:0-53810 GCF_017368415.1 Shewanella sp. 4t3-1-2LB | reverse complement strand
ATATTAATATCCATATGTATAAGCTCGTTCGCTGCTGTCAATGACCATGGTGCACGAACCGATGCTGGAGTATCCAATGGAACCAAGCGTATTTTTCAAGGCGATGGCGGATGACACCCGTCTGTGTTGTTTGCTGCTGATCCAGCAGCAGGGCGAGCTATGTGTGTGCGAACTGACGGCGGCATTAGCACAGAGCCAGCCAAAAGTGTCCAGGCATCTGGCGCAATTGCGTAATCAGGGGATTTTGCAAGACCGCCGTCAAGGTCAATGGGTGTTTTATCGCTTTGACGAGACACTGCCCACTTGGTGCCGACAAGTCCTAGTGGCGACCTTGCAAGACAATCAAGCCATGCTGGCAGCTCCAATCGAGAGGCTTCACGCGATGAATTGGCGCCCAGAACGTTGCTGCGCTGCGGCCGCTTGTGGTGATTGATTGTGTCCTAACCGTTATTGCTGCCTGAGGTACTCAAATGTTCGCAATTTTCACCGCGTTAGCGGATTGGCTGGTTTACGGGGTGTTGTCGCTGGCGCCTCAAAGTCGTCTGGGCGAAGCGCTGCATTTTTTTGTGGAAGACACCAGCAAGATTTTTGTGCTGTTGCTGTTGATGATTTATGTGATTGCTTTGTTACGGGCATCGCTCAATGTTGAAAAAGTCCGGGATTATCTTGCAGGTAAAAATCGCCTGACAGGTTATCTGCTCGGTTCCGCCTTTGGCGCGGTGACCCCTTTCTGTTCCTGCTCCAGTATTCCGGCATTTCTTGGTTTTACCTCGGCAGGTATCCCGGTGGGGATCACTATGGCGTTTCTCATCACTTCACCGCTTATCAATGAAGTGGCGGTATTGCTGCTTGTGGGACTGCTGGGATGGCAGTTCACGTTGATCTATGTGGTCATCGGTATGTTGGTGGGTGTGGCGTCGGGTGCCTTTCTGGATGCGATTCACGCTGAGCGCTGGTTACAGTCGTTCGCTGCCAAAGCGCTACAGCGTGGGCAACAGCAACAAGTTAGTTGCTGCGGAACGCCACAAACACCACCGCAATTGAGTTGGCAAGCGCGCCACGATTTTGCGGCGGCGGAAACCAAAGAGATTGTCGGCCGGGTTTGGAAATGGGTGTTTATTGGTGTCGGACTCGGTGCCGCGTTACACGGTTTTGTGCCAGAAGGCTGGGTGGCAGACCATTTAGGGCAGGGACAATGGTGGTCAGTACCGCTGGCAGTGTTAATCGGAGTGCCGTTGTATTCCAACGTGACAGGCATTGTGCCCGTGATGGAAAGCCTGCTGCAAAACGGTTTACCCGTTGGTACCACTTTGGCGTTTTGTATGGCGACAGTTGCCGCCAGCTTTCCTGAATTTGTGTTGTTGAAACAGGTAATGCAGTGGCGTTTGTTAGCCAGTGTTTTTGGCATTTTGCTGCTGGCATTCACCTTGATCGGTTGGTTATTTAATCTGGTAGGTCCAATGCTTTAAGGAGCAAAATATGAAAAATATCATTGTGTTGGGAAGTGGTTGTACTAAATGTGTCAAAACCGCAGAGCTGATTGCTGAAGTGGTGAAAGAACACGGCGTTGCTGCCACCGTCAGCAAAGAAACCAATCCAGAAGTGATCATGGGTTACGGTGTGATGAGCACGCCAGCAGTGGTCATCGATGAACAGGTAGTGCACAGCGGTTCTATGCCACAGAAAGCGCAGATTGAAGCCTGGTTAGCCAAATAAATAAAGAGGATATCCGATGACGATCCGTGTAGGAATCAATGGCTTTGGCCGTATTGGCCGACTGGTATTACGTGCCGCCTGGGAATGGCCAGAACTGGAGTTTGTGCAGATCAACGATCCGGCTGGTAGTGCTGCCACCCTGGCGCATTTGCTGGAGTTTGATTCGGTGCACGGTCGCTGGCGGCGACAGATTAGTGCTAACGGTGAACAATTACTGATTGATGGCAAGGCGATTGCGGTGAGCGGCAACAAAGCCATTGCGGATAGCGACTGGTCCGGCTGCGATGTGGTGATTGAAGCCTCGGGCAAAATGCGCAGTAAGGCGCTGTTACAAGCTTATTTGCAACAAGGGGTGAAACGGGTCGTGGTTACTGCCCCGGTCAAAGAGGAAGGTGTACTCAATGTAGTGATGGGGGTGAACCAGCAGTTATTTGATCCGGCATTGCACTCCATTGTCACGGCTGCCTCCTGTACCACTAACTGTCTGGCGCCGGTGGTGAAAGTGATCCATGAAAAACTGGGGATCCGCCATGGGTCAATGACCACCATTCATGATTTAACCAATACCCAAACAATTCTCGATGCACCGCATAAAGACTTGCGCCGTGCCCGCGCGTGTGGTGAAAGCCTGATCCCGACCACTACTGGCAGCGCCACGGCGATTACTCATATCTTCCCGGAACTCAAGGGCAAGCTGAATGGCCATGCAGTGAGGATCCCGTTAGCTAATGCTTCGCTGACCGATTGTGTGTTTGAATTGCAACGGCCAACGACCGAAGCCGAGGTGAATCAGTTACTGCGAGAAGCCGCTGACGGTGAACTGAAAGGTATTCTGGGTTATGAAGAACGGCCGTTGGTGTCAGTGGACTACCGTACCGATCCACGCTCCAGCATCATTGATGCTTTGTCTACTATGGTGATCAACGGCACTCAGCTAAAGCTGTATTGCTGGTACGACAATGAATGGGGTTATGCCAATCGTACCGCGGAACTGGCAGTGCTGGTCGGTCAGGCCGATAGTGGAGATGCCCATTAATGATCCCTGTGAGTCCAGCACTGCGCCAGTATCTGATTATTACCGGCAATTATTGGGCGTTTACGCTGACTGATGGTGCCTTGCGGATGTTGGTGGTGCTGTATTTCAATGATTTGGGGTACAGCGCCCTATCGATTGCCATGCTGTTTCTGTTCTACGAGTTTTTCGGGGTGGTCACTAATCTAATTGGTGGTTGGCTCGGTGCCAGAATCGGCCTCAATCGCACCATGAACCTAGGCCTTGGCATACAGATTATTGCGTTGGCGATGCTGTTGGTGCCCGCAGCTTGGTTGACGGTGCCTTGGGTGATGGCCGCACAGGCCATGTCTGGGATTGCCAAAGATCTCAATAAAATGAGTGCCAAGAGCGCGGTGAAAACTCTGGTCAGTGGCAATGATACGCAAGGTCGCTTGTACCGTTATGTGGCGTTACTGACCGGCTCGAAAAATACTCTGAAAGGCGTAGGTTTTTTCCTCGGCGGCGCGCTACTGACGCTATTAGGTTTTGAAGGTGCAGTGCTGGTGATGGCGCTAGGATTGCTGGTGGTCTGGCAGTTGTCGCTGACCCTCTTGCGTCAGGATTTAGGCAAGGCCAAAAATAAACCTAAGTTTCGTGATATTTTTTCCAAAAGCCGCGCGGTGAATATCTTGTCTGCGGCAAGGTTATGTTTATTTGCTTCCCGCGATGTGTGGTTTGTGGTGGCGGTGCCGGTGTATTTAAGTGTGCATCTAGGCTGGGATAACTGGCTGGTCGGCTCATTTTTGGCGAGTTGGGTGATAGCGTATGGCATAGTGCAGGCACTCGCGCCAGTGCTCACTGGCACCAAAAAAGGGGCAGTGCAAACACCGGGCCGGATGATGGCCGTATCCTGGGTGGCATTGTTGATGGCGTTACCGGCAGTTATGGCCTCAATGTTACAGGCGGGCGCTGATCCGCACTGGTGGCTACTGGGCGGACTGTGGCTGTATGGGGCGGTGTTTGCAGTGAACTCGTCACTGCACAGTTTTCTGATTGTGCATTATGCCAGCGAAGACGGGGTATCGCTGGATGTTGGTTTCTACTACATGGCGAATGCTGCCGGGCGTTTGCTGGGTACCGTACTGTCAGGAGTTTTGTATCAACAATATGGATTGAACGCCTGCTTGTGGTTTAGCAGCGGTTTGTTGTTACTCACTTTTGCCATCTCTTTTGCCCTACCAAAACAGTAAAAATGCTAAACGAAACAGGCTTTTTGTCGCAATAGCGCGTAGGATTAAGGTAAAGGACAGCTGGCGGAGATGGCTTATGACTATGACGCTGCAATGCTTGGGAGCCACAGGAGAAGTAACGGGTTCCTGTCACTTGTTGGAACTCAATGGCGCTCAGTTACTGCTGGATTGTGGCTTAATCCAGGGCGGTAAAAAGGACGAACTGCGTAATCAAGACCCTTTTGCGTTTGACCCACACACGCTCACGGCCGTGGTGCTTAGCCATGCGCATATTGACCATTCCGGTCGGTTACCATTGTTGATGAAGCGCGGTTATGACGGCCCCATTTATACTCAAAAAGCGACCGCTGAGCTGTGCGCTTTCATGTTGCGTGACGCGGCATCGTTGCAACAACGTCAAGTTGAACGAGAAAACGAAAAGCGCTTAAAGCAGGATCTGCCGCCATTGGCGCCACTGTTTGATGACCAAGATGTCGATAATGTCTTGCGGCACTTTGTGCCGTTGGAATATGGGGTGCGCTTTGAACCAGTTCCTGGCATCAGTGTGTGCTTGAGTGATGCTGGGCATATTCTCGGCTCTGCGATATTGGAACTATGGCTGGACGATGGCCGTTGTCAGAAGAAACTGGTGTTCAGTGGCGATCTCGGACGTGCTGGCATGCCAATTTTACGGGATCCCACCTTAATCGACACAGCAGATCTGGTGTTGATGGAAAGCACTTATGGTGACCGCAGCCACCGTAGCTGGCAAGCAACACTGGAGGAACTGAAAGCCATTTTTGCCAAGGCGATCAGTGAAAGCCGTGGCAATATTCTGATCCCGGCATTTTCCGTAGGGCGCGCACAGGAGCTGCTGTATCTGTTTCATCTGTATGCTAAGGAGTGGGATCTGGGCCGTTGGCAAGTGTGTCTCGACAGCCCGATGGCCATTGAAGCTACTAAAGTTTATGTGCGCAATTATCCCTTGATGGATGACGACTTTCGTCGTTTTGTACAGCTTAATCCTGGCAACCATCCGTTACTCAGTAATGTGCAGTTTATTCAAAGCACTGAAGAGTCGAAAGCACTGAACCATATCCACCAAGGGCTGATCATCATTGCGGGCAGCGGTATGTGTAATGGCGGCCGCATCCGCAGTCATTTGGCACATAACCTGTTCCGGCCTGAGTGTGACATTATCATTTGTGGCTTCCAGGCGCGGGGCACGCCAGGACGCTTATTAGTGGATGGCGCCACTGAGCTGACGGTACATGGGGAAAGTGTGCCGGTAAATGCGCTGATCCATACGGTCGGGGGGCTGTCAGCCCATGCGGATCAACAAGAGCTATTGCATTGGTATCAACATTTCAACAATTCGCCACCACTATTGTTAGTGCACGGCGAAGCGACGGCACAGGAAACTCTGCAGCAGGTGTTACGTCAGCAGGGATCTGCAGAAGTGGTGATTGTCAATCTGGCCGATAAACTGGATTTGACACAGTTACCCCGTTTAGCGTGGCTGAACTGATATTGCGGTTTATGTAAAAATTCCAGCGCATATCCAATAGCGCTTGGCGGCAGTGCGGTATTTCGGCAAAATACAGTGGTCCGGCATGCTGTTCGCGAATCCATCCCTGCAGTCGTGCCTCATTTGTTGTCCCGGAGTCTTCCTTGTCTGCTAATGCCGCCCGTCTAGGGTTAATTTTTATGTCCACCACGGTCATATTTTGGGGGGTAATGCCTATTGCCCTGAAATTGTCTGCGGAGTTTATTGATCCTGTGACCTTGACTTGGTTCCGGTTTGGCGTTGCATTTGTGGCAACCTTGTTGCAGCAATGCTTGCTTGGTGGCTTGCAGCAATTTGCGCAATTGCGTCGGCGAGATTGGTTGAAGTTGGCGCTGGCTGCGCTGTTGCTCATCGGTAACTATGTCAGCTTTGTGTTTGCCTTGAAATACTTGGCGCCTGGTACAGTGCAGCTCAATTTCCAGACCTCATCGTTCTTTTTGGCGCTTGGTGGCGTACTGTTTTTTGGGGAGCGTTTCTCTCGTACTCAATTGCTGTGTTTCTCTGCCCTCGCTGGCGGCATGTTACTATTTTTCAATCCATTTCTTAGCGGTGCTAGCGGCGCAGGTAAGATCCTAGTGGGTGTCGCTATTGTGCAGCTATCGGTGATCAGTTGGGTCAGTTATGCGTTATTGCAGAAGTCACTAGGACGTCGTTTGTCGCCTGCAAATGTGTTGCTGTTCATCTATGGTTTTTCTTTGCCGGTGTTATTGCCATTTAGTGACATATCGCCGTTCTATACGATGAATATTGAACAATGGTGGATCGCCATTTTCTGTGCAGTAAGTACCTTGGTGGCTTATGGTTGTTTTGGCCAAGCGATGAAATACTGGCCAGCGGCACAGGTAGGCGCGTTGATGGCACTGACGCCAGTGCTGAGCTTTGCCGCTACCGATCTAGTGGGGCAGTTGGGGTGGTGGCGTGGCAGTTTTTCTGCTACTCCATTGAATCTGCTATCTCAGGCGGGAATAGTGCTTATTGTACTGTCAGTCATGTTGGTACAGTTGTTACCTCACTGGCAGCAACGCCAGCGCCATTGCCCACAGAACTGAATCTCGCAAACATCGGCTTACAGAAGATGCCACCATAGGTGGCATTGGCTATTTCCAATTGTTAATCATTCGTTGTAACCTGAGGCTTCATTGTGCCAGTCATGGTCTTTCTACTAAGTCTGGCATGACGTTTATAACAATAACAACGACATGAGGTTTGGATGGAAGTCATAGTCTCGCTGGTCAATCAAGTTAATTCACTGGTATGGGGGGTTCCTATGCTGGTGATGATCCTCGGTGTAGGATTGTTTCTCTCTGTTGGTTTGAAATTAATGCCAGTACTTAAATTAGGTACTGGCTTTAAATTGCTTTGGTCTGGCCGTATTCCGGAAAAAGATGCGGATGTAAAAGGGCAGATCAGCCCGTTTAATGCCTTGATGACCTCGCTGTCAGCCACTATTGGTACTGGCAATATCGCAGGCGTTGCTACCGCCATTGCGGTGGGCGGACCTGGTGCGTTGTTCTGGATGTGGTGTACAGCCTTGGTCGGTATGGCGACTAAGTTTTCTGAAGCGGTGCTCGCTGTGAAGTACCGCGAAGAAGATGAACACGGCAACCATATCGGTGGTCCGATGTATTACATCAAGAATGGTCTTGGCAGTAAATGGGCTTGGTTGGGTACCTTGTTCGCCTTTTTTGGCGCGTTTGCTGGTTTTGGTATCGGTAATACGGTGCAGGCAAATTCAGTCGCCGATGCGTTGTCCTCTAACTTTCACGTTGAGCCGTGGATTACCGGCGTGGTAATGATGTTGTTGGTGGGGGCGGTGTTGATGGGTGGCATCAAACGCATCGCTGATGTTGCTGGCAAGCTGGTACCGCTGATGACGATTTTTTATGTGGTGTCAGGTTTGGCCGTATTAGTCGTTTATATCGATGATATTCCAGCTGCGTTTGTGTTGGTGGTAAAAAGTGCCTTTACACCGGTGGCAGCACAGGGTGGTTTCGCTGGTGCCGCCGTCTGGGCAGCTATCCGTTATGGTGTTGCCCGAGGGGTTTTTTCCAATGAAGCGGGTCTTGGTAGTGCGCCAATTGCCCATGCGGCTGCTCAGACTAATAACCCGGTAACTCAGGGGTTGGTAGCCATGCTCGGTACGTTCATCGATACCATAGTGGTGTGTTCCATTACTGGGTTGGCCATTGTGGTTTCTGGTGCCTGGAGTTCTGGTGAAAACGGTGCGGCGCTGACATCTTATGCCTTCAGTCATGCCTTTCCTATTGGCAATTATGTGGTTGCCGTAGCGCTGGCGATATTTGCTTTTACCACCATTCTTGGTTGGAGTTTCTACAGCGAGAAATGTGTGCAGTTTCTGTTTGGTGTTAATGCCATTAAACCGTTTCGCTTGATCTTTACGCTGGTGGTGCCGATTGGCGCGATAGCAAAACTGGAGTTTATCTGGTTACTGGCTGACACCCTCAATGCCATGATGGCTTTGCCAAATCTTATCGCTTTGTTGCTATTGAGTCCGGTAGTGTTCCGCTTGACCCGCGAATATTTTAAAAAGCAGAAAGCGCTGGCGGCGCAGAAGTCAATGTGAGTGGAAAATCCCATTAAAGAGGGCAGCAACCGCTGCCCTTTTGGGTTAATCAGGACGGGGCGTTTAGTAAGAGCCTGTCAGGGTGACGCCAGAATATGCTGAGTATCCCTTCAACATGATATAGAAGGTCCCCGCGCTTGGACGTCTGAAGCTGCAACTTTCGGTGTTGCCACTGCGATAGGGGCGGCAATCATAGCTGCTGCTGGTAGGCTCGCTGCCATATTTCACATACAGATCCACATCACCGCTACCACCACTGGTGGAGATGGTCACTGTTTGCACCCCGGAAGGTATAGCAAAGGTCCAGCGTTGTTCAGAGCCACTGGTACCTGTGATACCGCTAATCGGCTGGCCGTTTAACAGCTCGCCAGTTGTGGCAGGTGGCGGTGTGGTATTACAGCTTGCATCCACATCGACGCCAGCAAAAGCAGTTTCCACATCGCTAGCACTGTAGCCCAGATCGTTTGCTGCTTGAGAAACGCCGCATGCGGCGTCATCAAACCCAGAGTTAGCGTTCCAGTAGAGCTGGTTGGCTTTTACAAAAACTTCGAAGGCCTTTTTAGTATCCCAGCCGCTGCTGGTTGCCAGCAGATAGAAGGCTCGGTTAAATACGCCAGAGCTATAATGTACATCCAGGCCATTGTAGTAATCGTTGGCACTATCGATGGAAGTGCCATCGCGACTCGGTTGATCCATGTAGCGTAGTGCTCCACTGCCTTTGAAAATCTCGGCACCCACCATCCAGTCGTTGCTGCCTTTCATATAATATTCTGCCGCTTCTCCCGCCATATCAGAGAAGGCTTCGTTAATCCCGCCACTTTCACCGGAATACGTCAAACCTGAGTTCTGTTCAGTGAAACCATGGGATACTTCGTGGGCTGAAACATCAAGACTCACCAATGGGTAAAAGGTGGTAGCGCCATCACCAAATGTCATACCGGTACCGTCCCAGAAAGCATTTTCATAGCTGCGGCCGTAGTGCACGCGCATCTGTAGCTTAAACGTCAGTGGTGACGTGTTGAACCAGTCGGAATACATGTCAAAGATCACCCCACCGAAGTAGTGGGCATCATTTTCAGCAGAGTAGGCACCATTTACATAGTTTTCTGGACTGTCAGGACACGTAAATTGCACCACTGTGCCACTGCCGCTGGTGCGATTATTCATGTCCAGTGTGGTGACATTGGTGTTGTCCATCTGGCAACTGTTGTTGACCTGCAGATACCCGTAATCGGTACCATAGAAGTATTCTCCGGTCTTTTCATTGCCGCCTGGCCCTGTTGCCTGCTGTGCATAGGTTAACTGTTGCCATTGTTTGAGAACATCACCGCTCAGCGCATCAATCACAGTAAACGGCCTGCTGGGTTGCGGATCTGATACAAACAGGTCAACTAGATAAGCCAGATGTGCCTGTTGGCTTTCGTCTAGCCAGATATAGAGCTTTGCCTGACTGCGCTGGGCGCTCTCCATATGATTAGCCTTCAATGCCAGGGCGATGGCCTGTTTGTCATTAAATGCCGGTGTGACATTGCTGACATCCGTATCGAGACCCGTGACATACTGACCGGACAGATTGGAATAAACGCCCATAGGGCTGACATCGGCAGCCATCGAGACACCATAAACCTCCACGCCTTTATGGAACTGGCGAATACGTGATTTTGTGTGTTTGCCAACGCTGATCTTTTTGTCTTTAAAACTCTGGCTGTCAGAGAGCCCCAACGCCTTAGCTGGATTAACCGCCGGTGTCAGTGATTGGGCTGTGGCAGAACCAGGTTTAAGGTGTACAACTGATGCGGCAAAAACAGTGGGGGTGAAGGTAGATGCAGCAATAAGCGCTGCGGTGAGTGTTTTCATTTTCATTGGTAAGGATCCTTCCTCATAGTCATAGACACTGTTACTTTTTGTAACAGTTAATTATGAATAATTAATAAAAAGTTAAAAATCAATAAATTTATTGTTATTTATTAGTTTTTATTGAATAAGGAGAAAAAGTGACTCATAGATGGGGAAAAACCGTCAATAAAACAGATATTGTCAAAATAACAACATGTTACTGCGACAACTAAAAGTGTACTCATTAGTCAACGGAATGGCAGTATTGTTAACAATTTTTCAGACTGTCCCTCGCTGCCTCCTTTTGGTGCGCTTGCCTGAAATTGTTTCATCCGCCCCTGACTCATAATTTTTAATATGTTGTTTTAAATGGTATTTCTTATTGGCATCAAAACTGCTTGAAGTGCATGACGTTTTGACCAACGGGAGTGGTGGGTATGGCCAGTATGAGTTATCTCAGTGTGATCGAGCGCTACCATGAATATGAAACGTTGGTGCATGAGTTGCTGGAGTCGATTTTGACGGGAATGTCAGATACGCAACTGTTTGCTGATACAGGAAAAGCGATAAAGGTTTTCAGTGAGGTTGCCGCACGTTATCCGTTTGTGGAGCTGATGTATCTGCTGGACAATGCTGGGCGACAGATCAGCCCTAATTTGGCTTTGATTAATCAGCAAGTAAAGCTATTGTCGGTGGGGGAGAGCCCAGATCGCAGTCAACGCCCGTATTACCTGAATGTCCGTGATAAAACCGGTACTCAAATCACGCAGCCTTATCTTTCCAATGCTTCGGGTCAGCTATGCTTGTCGGCGTCGCTGGCGCTGACGTTGCCCTCCGGCCAAAAGGGATATGTGGTGGTCGATATCAATCTCACTCGTCTGATTGAATTTATGATGGGGGATAGCACGCGGCGTAAAGTCACGCCGTTATTTAAAGCAGTATACGCACTCTTGGTTGCCGGTTTGTTTGTGATTGTGGCAGTGCTGATGTTAATCGCCACTCGGGATATCTGGCATCTGTTGGTGCTTGGCAGCGATCTGCAACATGACTCGCTCAAGCCATTCGGTATTATTATCTTTATCACCTTAGCCTTGGCGGTATTTGATCTTGGTAAAACCATCCTTGAAGAGGAGGTGTTGATGCATAAAGATATCTTCAGACACAGTTCTACGCGGCGTACTATCACCCGCTTTATTTCCACCATTCTGATCGCCATTTCCATCGAAGCGCTGCTGACAATGTTTAAGGCATCCTTGGGAGAAATTGAATATCTTCAGAGTGCAATCTTGATGATGTTGGCAGTGGTAGGGTTGCTGATTGCCTTGGGACTGTACGTCTATCTTGGTGCCAAGGCAGAGATGTTGCTGACACACAATCAAAACTTTAAAGGAAAACAGGGCTGATGCCCTGTTTTAGTTAATACTCTTCGTCATCATCCAGTCCGAGAGCCTTGCGCAATTGTAGGCGCTCCAAGTAATCCTCGAGACGGCGTTTCACTTCGCGTCGGTGTTTCAGCGCGTGCTCCGCCTGACGGTTTTTGGGAGTGGTCATTGCTTCAATTTCTGCATCGTCGGGCACTAAGTCAACTATATGGGTCATAAAGAACTCCTGTATGACAGATATATGCGAAATTTCTAGCCAAAAAAAATGCGGCTGCAAAGCAAAAAATATTCGTCAGAACTGCAAAAAAATTTTGTTGCTCTCCGGCAATAACTTGGTTCCTTGATGAGTAATTTAGCAATTGAGCTGTTGCTAAAGTGCGATCATCGCAGCAATTTGCAAACTTGTTCCTCCAAGTATTTGTCGTTTAGCATTATTTGCCTGACATCTTGATTTTTCTCAATTAACTACCAGACTTCATCTGTCGATACCTGAAGGATGAGTCGCCTCAGATGGTAAAGGATTACGTCAGTTCCGAGCCCCAAAAACTAGACCAGGAGTTTCCTGAGTTTTCGATTCCATTGTCATTGTGGTTAGTGATGACCTTTGCGTTGGTATTTATTCTGGTCGGCGGATATCTGTTTAATTTCTACATTGAACAGCGCGGAGTCGAGCGTTTTGAGTTCCAGACCCGTGTGTTGAAAAATGCGATTAGCGACAGGATGCGGGCTTACGAGCAGGTATTGCGGGGTGGTTTGGGGTTGTTTATGTCATCCACTAATGGCGTAACCAGAGCAGAGTGGCGCCATTATGTGTCAAACGCGCGATTAGATGAATTCTATCCCGGGATCCAAGGCATGGGCTACAGCCAGTTTCTGACCCAAGAGCAGGTGGTGCCGGAGGAACAGGCTATTCGGGCGGAAGGGTTCCCCGATTATAAGGTGCACCCCGAAGGAGAACGGGCTCTCTATCTGGCTATCGTTTATTTGGAGCCGTTTGACTGGCGAAATCGACGTGCCTTTGGTTATGACATGTATTCGGAGCCAATAAGACGCAAAGCAATAGATCGTGCAGTGGCGACTGGAGAGGCGGCGGTATCAGGGCGAATAACGCTAGTACAGGAAACTGGTCAGGATCAGCAAGCCGGTTTTCTGATGTACCTCCCGTTGTTTACTGAAAGCAAAAATGGTCAGCGTCAGGCCAAAGGGATGGTCTATGCGCCGTTTCGGATGAACAATCTGATGGAGGGGATTATCGGTGACCGCTTCTCGGCGTTGCAGCTGGAGATCTATGATGGCGAGCAGGCGGACGAATCTCAGTTGATGTATCGCAGCAACCCGCGCCCGCCAGAAATTTATCATAACAATGAAGCTGTGTTGACAATAGGTGGGCATCAATGGCTATTGGTGACACGCAGCACTGGCAGTTTTGTGTCAGCGACAGAGTCATTACAGCGTGCATTGTTACTGGCATTTGGTGGATTGTTCTGGGTGCTGTTGTTCTATTTTTTGTATCACAATGCTAAAGCACGCTTTAAAGAAAGCCTGTTAGCACAGGAGTTGCTCGCTAACGAGGAGCGTTTCAGGTTAGTGATTGAAGCATCACCGTCGGCCTTGGTGATAGTGAACCACGATGGCGTGATGACGTTGGTCAATGCGCACGCCGAGCGCTTGTTTAAATACTCCCGCGATGAAATGCTTGGGCAAGGGGTCAATATGCTGTTGCCAAGTGCGCAGCGCAGTAATCACAGCCACTATATGGCGGAGTACTTTTGCCACCCGATTGCCAAGAATATGTCCAGCCGCGATGATCTCTACGGGCAGTGTAGTGATGGCTCATTGGTGGCGGTGGAAGTGGGATTGACGCCGTTAATGTTCAGTAATGGTCCTGCGGTTCTGGCAACGATTAACGATATTTCACAGCGCAAACAAGTGGAGCTGGAAAAAGCCCAACATACAGCCGAGCTGGAACGGATTAACAGCGAATTAGACAGTTTTGCCTATATTGCATCGCATGATCTTAAATCACCACTGCGGGGGATTGAACAGCTGTCTGATTGGCTGGCAGAGGATTTAGCTGACAATGCCAGCGATACAGTACAGAAATATTTGCGGCTGATCCGTAGTCGGGTACAACGCATGGAATTGCTGCTGGAAGGATTGCTAACATTTTCTCGCATCGGTCGTGTTGATGCCCAATTGGTCATGACGGATTCGGCGCAATTGGTTCGAGAGGTGTTTTCTCTGGTGAACGTGCAGCCCACCTACCATCTGGCAATTGTCACTGAACTTCCCCAATTTGTCACCGCCCGAGTGCCGTTGGAGCTGGTATTTCGCAATCTGTTGAGTAATGCCATCAAACACCATGACAAAGATAGTGGTGTTATCAACGTCAGTTGTAGCGAACAGCACGATTTTTACTGCTTTTGTGTGGAGGACGACGGCCCTGGGATCCCAACACAATTCCATGAAAAAGTGTTTGCCATTTTTCAGACACTGCGGCCACGGGATGAAGTGGAGGGAAGTGGACTAGGATTATCACTGGTAAGAAAGTGTGTTGAGAGTCTTGGCGGCAGCATCTGGCTAGTGTCAGAAGGTCGTGGTAGCCGCTTCTATTTTACCTGGCCAAAAAACCTCAAGGAGTTTCATAAATGACAGCCACACCTTATAGGGAGGTGACCATACTACTGATTGACGACGATGACATCGACCATATGGCCGTCGTGCGTACGATGAAACAATTACGCCTATTGAATCCGCTGATACGCGCCAGAGATGGGCTAGAAGCGTTGCAAATGCTACGACAAAAACAAGTAAGTCAGCCATATCTAATTTTGCTGGATCTGAACATGCCACGGATGAGTGGCCTAGAATTTCTTGAGCAGTTGCGCAATGACGAGGAGCTTTCGCTATCGGTTGTCTTTGTGTTGACCACCTCTGCGGCTGATGAAGATAAGGTCGCCGCGTACCAGCACCATGTTGCTGGTTACATCGTCAAACACTATATCAAAGACGAGTTTCTGCGCATTTTTAACATGCTGGAAAATTACTGGCAGGTTGTGGTTTTACCATTTGATGCAGGGTGAAAACAAGATGGATCTATTGCTGATTGATGACGACGAGATTGACAGAACCGCGATTATAAGGGCTCTGGCGCAGTCAGATATCGGCTTTAATGTTGTCGAAGCTAACTGTGGCCGAGTGGGGCTGGATTTGGTTCGTCAGCAACATTTTGACGGTATTATCCTTGATTATCGTTTGCCTGATGCGGATGGTTTGGAACTGTTACACAGTCTGCACTCGTCAGCCGGTGATGCCACGGCCGTGGTGATGATCTCGCGTTATGAGGACGAATATCTGGCAGATCGCTGTATTGAAATGGGCGCACAGGACTTTCTGCTGAAAGATGAGGTCAATACCCGGCGCCTGACCCGCGCTATTCGATTGGCAAAACAACGCGCCAGTATGAGTCGAGCTCTGCAAAAAACGCATGAGCGCCTGCGTAACCTCGCGGAGCACGACTCTCTTACCGACTTACTAAATCGTTATGGTTTTGAGATGAGCCTAAGCCGAGCGCTGGCATTAGCGCGAAGCAAAAATAGCGAACTGGCCCTTATTTTGTTGGATCTCGATGATTTCAAAGGGGTGAACGATACTCATGGACATCAGATGGGTGACCGTTTATTGGTGGAGGTTGCAGCTCGTTTGAGTCAAGTCGTTCCAGACAACAGCCTGCTGGCTCGCATTGGCGGCGATGAGTTTGTGGTGGTGTTGACTGGCAATAATGCTTCAGGCATCGCTGAGGGACTCACAACCGCTCTGCTGCAAGCACTACAACCCGTATTTCTAGTCGATGCGCAGCCGCTATTTATCGGCGCTTGCGCCGGTATAGCCTGTTATGGGCGCTTGGCGTCTGACAGTTCTGGATTATTGAAATGCGCTGATATTGCGTTATATCGCGCTAAACAGCGTGGACGTAGCCAGTTGCAGTTTTATTCTGAGGCATTAGATTTGGCGGTTCGACGGCGTCAGCATATTGCTACCGGGCTGCGGCAGGCGCTTGAGCTTGAACAATTTCGACTGTTTTATCAGGGAAAATTCAATGCCCACACCGGCGTGTTGGAAGGAATGGAAGCATTACTGCGCTGGCAACATCCCCAAGACGGATTGATCGCGCCAGATAGTTTTTTGCCTATTGCCGAAGAGCTAGGAATGATGGATGCCATTTGTGAATGGGTATTGCAGACGGCTTGCCAACAAACCCAACTATGGTTGCAACAACTCGCGCCGGGCAGACGTTTGAGTATTGCCATCAATCTGTCGGCCTCTCAGAATCTTCGTGAAAAACTGTTACAACAGGTTGAAAGTGCGTTACTTTCCAGTGGGTTACCAGCGGAGCTGTTGGAGCTTGAAATCACTGAAAACGCCCTGATCGAAAAACCTAGAGAGTTAGCAGAAGTGCTGGAGGCGGTCGCGGCAATAGGTGTGACGCTGTCCTTGGACGATTTTGGCACTGGCTTTTCATCATTGGAACATGTAAAGGATTTTCCAATTAAGGTGTTGAAAATAGACAAGAGTTTCGTTGCAGGTATCGAACAGGATGAACGGGCGCGACGCTTGCTGGCGGCGCTCATCAATTTTGCCAGTGGTTTTGATGTGCTGTCGGTGGCGGAAGGGGTTGAAACTGAAGCTCAAGCCCAGTTTTGTCGTGATCATGGTTGCCATCTGTTACAAGGTTACCTTTACTGTAAGCCGATGCCACCTGAGCAATTTATGACACAATTTCTGCAGCCACAGTGATGCAGGCTGATCAAACAAAACCCGTCATCCGTAATGCGGATGACGGGTCGGATTCAGGCACGGCTGAAGTTTAGCATGGATCATCATAGTGGCCATCCTGGCATCACCTTGACCCGTTCAGATTATTATTGTTATTGCTTAATATTATTATTGTAATTCATTGATATTTATTAGAATTCAAATTCGTAGGTGTAGCCAAGTACAAATTTGACGTCATCGTCTGGCAGATTGGTGTCTGCCAGTTTGAAGGAAATAGCGCCAATACTGGTGTCTTTGGTGACCGACACATTGTATTCAGAGTAGTCATCGACACCGTACCAACTGGTAATCACGTCACCTGTAGAGTAGGCGTAATAGGCTCCCAAAGTGATGCTGTCCGCCAGAGGATAACTAGCGGCGATATGGTAGTAGGTGTAATCCTTGTCATCCAAACCATCGGCAGCGACATCATCACCAGCGGTCACAAATTTAGCCACACCTACTTCTAACCACTTCCAGTTAAGCTTCAGGTACAACTCGCCAAAATCGATAGAGTCAGTAGCGTCTGGATAGCCATAGTATAGATAGCCTACGTCATAGCTAAAGTCATCATTGAGGGAGTGGGAAAAACCGCCGTAAATATCCATTTCATAACTGGTGTCGTTGCCAAAGTCGACATTGGAACCCCAGGTGCCCAGATAGAAGCCGGATTCATGACTGTAATCAATGCCGCCTTGCACTGCCGCAGCATCCGCAGTTTGAGTGACACCGCGCCATAGATAATTCGACGTTGCCCCGATATTTCCAGTCACCGTGGCCTGGCTCATTGGTGCAATCATCATTAAGCTTGCAAGCACGCTCAGCGACAGCAGTTTTTGTTTCATACTCATCCCCTTTATCCCTCTTATAGTTGCCGGAGATCCGGAAATCTGCCGGAACGTCGGCTTTTCATTGTGCTGATGTAATTCCAAAGAAAGATGAGCTAAAGCTGTGCCAAAAATTAATAATGAGTTTTTACAAAAACTTAACCAAATATTGCCTTGTATGTAAACAAACTGCTGCATTATTATGGCGCTAGTTGCACAAAAATAGTGCAATGTAAAAGTTTCACACAAATAAAAACGCCTCTATAGCAAGAGGCGTTTTTTACTGAGCAATACAAATTCAGCTAATGCTGTCTTTCAACGCCTTACCAGCTTTGAACTTTGGCACAGTGGCTTCAGCAATTTGAATTTCTTTGCCTGTCAGCGGATTGCGGCCAGTTCGGGCGGCCCGAGTTGTTGTTTCGAAAGAGCCAAATCCCACAATGGAGACTTTGTCACCGGCTTTTAGTGCTTCGGTTACCGCAGCTTCAAAAGACTTAAGTGCCAGGGCGGTTTCTGCTTTTGTTAGCTCAGATTTCTCAGCCATACTGGCAATCAGTTCGGTTTTATTCATTTTTTTATACTCTCTGTCTTTCCGTAGATATTGTTATAGCGCTGTTAACTTGCCATAAGGCTCTAGCTAATGAAAGTGAATTTTCCGAATTATCAGGTAAAACATCACTAAAAAAGTGGCCGAGCTAGCGCGTTAGTTAATAACGCTATGACACCGGAAGACAGCGCTGTCATTGACGATAGCATAAGCCGTTAGTGATTGCGCATCTCTTCGCAAACATATCCCTGACGGCGGGAATCAAAGCGGCAGCCACCACCACATTCCCAAGGCGCGTTTTCATATTTGGCCGATTGTGTTCGGGCATAGTCACGGCACTGTTGATAATCAGTAAAGCCTTCCTTTTTCAAATAGTTTGCGGATCCAAAGCCGTGGTGATAAACAAAAGCAGTCCAGTCGTTAGGGATGGTAGGCTGTGAATTTCGATTGATCCAGAAAACCACTGCAGACACGGTGATCAGTAGGCAGCAGGTAAAAATGACTGGGACTGATAATTTCACGAAGCTCTCCCGCATAAACGCGATTATATTGCTGTAAAGAATGATAAAGTTAACTTAAAGTTGGAACTCGGTGCTATATCCAAAATCCAAATATTCAGCGACGTTTAGTGTAACCCTAAGTACCATAAAGACGGCTATTGCCAAAGGTGATATCGTCGTTAGGTTGCCGACAAGGAGGCAAAGATGAAAATTGGCTATCTGTTTTTCGCCAGCGTACTGAGCATTATGAGCGCTGGTTGTGCTGTGGCTACCGAAGATGCCGCCGCGGCTAATCCAGTAACCACCTCTGGTAAAGTCAAGATTGAGTGGCAAACTCCAGATAAGTATACCGATATTCGTACTGCAACAGAGGTACAAAAACGCTATGAGCAGCGGATGTTTGAAGATCTCACTAAAGCGCTCGATAAGGCGTCTGCAAAGGCTTTGAAAGGTAAGGAGAAACTGGAGTTAGTGGTGACAGATGTGGACTTAGCGGGCGATTTACGGCCAACCTTTGGTCAGGCATCAACCAGTGATATCCGCATCGTCAAAGACATTTATCCGCCACGGATTAACTTCTCTTATCGGGTTCTGGATGGTGATCAGGTGATAATGGTCGGGTCCGAAAAATTGCGGGATATGCGCTTTATGGATCGCATCAGCAATATTGATAATTCCAGTTTCAGGTATGAAAAAGCCCTATTAAGCGATTGGTTTGAGAATACCGTTGCCCCCAAACTGTAATTTTCAGGCGATCTGTTCTTGTGGGATCTGTAGCAGGCAAAATCCACTTTCCGTGAGTTTTGCCTGTTTTTTTGCCTGAGCACATAGATGTGACAGCTGTTCCTCACTCGCGGCTTTGGTAAGCTGTGGCGGAATAATCCCAACACTCAGGCTCATTAGCGGCTGGATACACAGCTCGTGTTGACGGTTGCGAGCCAGAAATTTCTGTTCTGTCCAATGCTGTTCGGTAAAGAAACGCCGCTTGAGCACTTCAAACTCGGCTAGGATCTGGCGGCAGTGTTCTACCATGACCGTATCGGCAGCAATCATCACAAAATCGTCACCACCAACATGACCAATGAAGTGCCGGCGCCCGTGAAATCTTAATAGATCCGCGACACAGCGGATCACCTCATCACCTTTGGCAAAGCCGTAAACGTCGTTGTAGGCCTTGAAGTTGGTGAGATCCAGATATGCTAAATAAAACGGCTGTTGTTGTTGCCCCAGTCGTAACAATTCCTGTTGAATCGGCACATTCCCCGGCAGATCCGTGAGTGGGTTGGCATGGCGGGCGGTCTGGATCCGCTGCTCAGTAATTCTTTGCAGCAAATCTCGGGTGTGTCCCAGTCCACGGAACTTTCCCTGCTGCAAAATGATGAATTGTTGCGCCACATATTGGTTGTTATCGGATGTCAGTTGTTGGCTGACGGAGGATAAAGGTTCACAGCCCTCGACCATCAGCACGCCGCCATCCATGATTTCCGTGACCGGATGGTTTTCATGTAGTGCTCGGCCATAGGGGGTGGAGAACAGCTCCAACAAGCTCTGGCGATACACCAATCCCAACGGGAAATCGTATTCAATAATGGCGACTGCTTGTAAGGCTGGTCGCTCTAGAAACAAATGGCTAAGGCTTTTTAGTCGCGTGGTAGGTGGCAGTGAAATTGCCTCCTGGCACAGGCAATCGGCCGTTTCGTTATAGCGTGGTTGCGGTTGTTGGCGAAATGACCGAAACCAAGTGTGTGGTTTGGGGGACGGGTGCGGTTGTGGCTTACCCAGCAGAAATCCCTGACACAACTGAATACCTAAACGTTGTAACACCGCCAGTTCTGCCTCGGTTTCAATACCTTCAGCGATAACCTGACAGGTAAGACTCTGGCATAAGGTGACAATGGAACGTACAAATTCCTGTTTTACCGGAAACTGATCAATACGGTCGATAAAATGACGGTCAATTTTAACATAATCGGGGGCTAGTTCTGACCATAGGCGTAAACCAGAATAACCGGCACCGAGATCATCCAGCGCCACTTGAAATCCCTGATGGCGGTAATAGTCGAGGCAGCTTTTTAATAGATCAATATCCTCAGCTGGATATTGCTCAGACAGTTCAATGACAATCGATGAAGGCGGTAGCCCCAGTTGCTGTGCCAGTCGCAACGTGTGGCCTTTGGGATGACGCGGATCGAGCAACGCCATCGGGCTGATGTTGATGAATAATTTTCCCGGCAGTTGCTGTTGTTGAAACTGCTGCACTGCTAGGGTGCGGCACAGTGTTTCTAGCTCAGAGAGTCGCCCCTGCTGTTCTGCTGCGCGGAACAGATGTATCGGGGAATAGAGCGGGCTTTGTTCAGGCCCGCGGCTCAGCGCTTCAAAACCGTACATGCGGTTTGCGTCAATGTTGACGATTGGCTGAAAATGTATCGCAATATCTGCCTGCTGGATTATCTGTTCCAGCAGTACCTCGTGCTCGGGAGTCATCTGCCTGTACCGCGTTCAACTGAACCGGGGCAGCAGCATATGAATTTTCAGTGACAAACAGATGACAGTGAAACCGCGCTTGCCTGTTCTGTGATCGAGCGCTACTGACGGCCCTGTTCTTTGAAGCGTGCCAGTGTCTGCAGCAAAATTGCCAGTTGCTTCACTAAGTGTTCCAGTTGCTGCTGTGACGGTGCTTTATCTTCTTCTAACTCTGCAACCATTTCAGCCAGTTCCTGCACATAGGGCAAGAAGCGGTTACTGGATGTTGTAAACCCCTGATCATCTGTGAATATTTTGGCAAACTTGGCGTGGCCTTGCTGCTGTAGCTGGTCAAGACTGTTATCTGCATCCACTGCTTGTCGATAAGCCGTCTGCAAATTGGTCTTGAGTTGCGCTATGACCTTGGTATATGGCATAACGAGAGTCCTTTAACGAATTTGTGAAAATTATAAGGAAGCGCAATGGCATCAACAAGCCGTTGGAAGAAATTGCTGGGGGCACTTGCCCTGGTTTTGAGCAATGTTGCCATTGCTGCACCATCGATAACGCCTTTGTTTTTTCAGGTGGATTATCAGGGAAAAACCGCATGGGTGTTGGGGTCCTTTCATGTTGGCAAAGCCGATTTTTACCCGTTGCCGACGCAAATTGATCAGGCATTCAAGCACGCTTCTGCGCTGGTGTTAGAAGCAGACGTGCAAGATCCCCAAATGTCGTTGTGGGTGCAACAGTATGGCATGCACCCGCTAAAAGCGGACATCGAAACGCAAAAAATGCTGGATGAGTACTGTCAGCCGTTGGCCATTTGCCAACAGTTGGCGCAGTTTTCGCCCTGGTTGCAGTCAGTGCAGATCAGCATGTTACGACTTGCCAGCATGGGATTGTCACCGCAGTTTGGCGTAGAGCAGCAGCTGTTGAACTTAAAAGGTAACAAGCCCTTGTTGCAATTGGAAACGGCCAAAGGACAGTTACAGATGCTAGCAGCATTTGATGAAACAACTCAGTGGGCTATGGTACGCGACAGTATTCAGGCACCCGCGACTGATATTCAGGCATTAGTGACGGCTTGGCAGCGAGGCGATCGGCACACCATCGCCAAACTCACGCAGGAGCAGTTGCAGGCGCAAGGTGGGGAGGTGATGCTTGATAAAATGTTGTGGCAGCGCAATCGCCAGATGGCGCAGCGGCTGCAGCAACTGTTACAGCAGCAACCCAAACCGCTATTTGTGGCGGTTGGCAGCGCCCACCTCGCCGGAGCACACAACTTGCTTGATTATCTGCAGCAAGCTGGTGCTCAAGTCCGCAATTGTTGGCAAACTTCGTGTGATATCAGCACTGATGGATCAGCGTTTTTGCCCGAGAAAATGAATATAACGCCCCAGTGACAGATAGGGTTCGCGGCGCGAGTATTCTAGTTCAACGGCAATGAGCTGGCGCTCATCATAATTATCCGGTAGGCGTTTGTTCATGTAATCATGGATTACTCGAACGCCGGAAGCACAAAGCAGGGTGACCGACCAGTCATCGAACCATTGGCGAACCGTTGGGATCTCTAACGGATTCTCTGGACTTAAGCGGTTTTTCTTTTTTGATTTAAGCCCGTTTTTTACATAATCGAAGTTACCGGCAGTTAGCGCGTGAAACCGCATCGCTTCTTTGTTGTAGAACATTAGGGAAAAGAGCCCGCCGGGATGTAACAACGTCAGCAGTTGTGCCAACGTCTCTCTGGCATCGACCAACCACTCGGCCACCGCATGACACAAAATGAGATCAAATTGTCCGTGTTCGACAATGTGCAGTTGCTGTATCGGGGCATGGACTAAGGTGATATCCACTGCTTCTGGCTCAGCGTCAATCAGTTGCTGGGCTTGCTGCAACATGGTTTCAGAGATGTCGCAAAGCACCACCTGATGGCCAAGCCGTGCGAGTTTAAGACTGAAATAACCAAAACCGCCGCCAGCATCCAGCACTCGTAATCGGCGGTTGCCAAGCAAGGGTAACTGCTCTTGCAAATCGCGCCAGAGTACGGCCATACGGATGTCACCTTTGGTGGTGCCATAAATATTATGGGCAAACTTTTGCGCCAATTTGTCGAAATTCTTGTCCTGCACGGCGGAATAACTTAGGGTGTGGAAAGCGCTTAGTGTCTCATATTCATAGTCGATTAGCACAGTGTCAGCAGGTAATAGCGCAAATTCGGACTAAGACCTGAGACAAACTATGGTTATAATGTTCGCTTCAATCAATAGGAGTGGTAACCGTTGGTGATGGAATCCTGTTTGGAATTGCGGGCTATGCCCTCGTTGTTTTCCTTGTATCGCAAGATTTTTTTCGGGCGTAAGCCTGGCTGGGACCAGCAACCTTTGCCGCATCTTCAGGTAAGCGCTAGACAAGTACCACTGTCTGCGGTGAAAGTGGCTGAATACGCTGATGTCTGTGGCTTTGCTTTTGATGGCAGAGTATTGCCACCTACTTATCTGTATGTCGCAGCGTTTCGGCTGCATGCCACCATTTTTACCCATGAAGCCATTACCTTTCCGCTGTTAGGTCTGATCCACCTGCGTAACCAGATCCGCTGTTACCGCAGTGTTGCTGTGGATGAGCTGCTAGATATTGACTGTGCCGTGGGTGAGAGCCGGGAAACCGACTCCGGGCTGGAGTTTGAGTTATTGTCCAAAGTGTATAGTGGTGATGAATTGGTGTGGGATGCCGTATCAACCTATCTGTACCGCATGGACAAACCAGGTCGCCGAGCCAGACCTCCCAAAGGTACTGATATGGACTGGCAGGAGCCTGTCTTTTGGGAATTAGGCGAAGATCTAGGCCGCCGCTATGCCAGAGCATCAGGCGATTATAATCTGATCCATTTGCATCCGCTGTTGTCCAAGCGTTTTGGTTTTGACCGGGTATTGGTACATGGTATGTGGTCTAAGGCGCGCTGTGTGGCGGAACTCATGCCGCAAATTGGTCAGCGGCCGTTTGCGATTGATGTCGCGTTTAAGTTGCCCCTGTTTATGCCTGCTTGTGTCAGTTTTAATGCGGAAACGTCTGCTGAAGGCATCTTGTTTGAGCTTCGGGATCAAAAAGGCCGTCGGCCACATTTAGTGGGCCACGTCGTCTTCTTGGATTAAGGCTCTGGTCAATGGCTTTTTTGATACGGGTTCAGTGTTTACGCTTTGAAACAGCGCGCGACTGTTGTCTGGGTGGCGATTGCTCTAGTATGCGTGCTCAATAATAAAACCCGCCTCAGAGCAGGACTTCTAAATGCTGTCAGATATTGAAATTTCCCGTCAAACGCCGCGGCGGCCTATTGCTGAAGTCGCCCAATCATTGGGATTAGCTGCCGATGAATATCACACCGTAGGTGACGCCAAAGCGAAAGTACAACTACAGGTTTTACCACGCTTGGCATCGAACCCTTGTGGTAAGTTTATTGTCGTCACTGCAGTTAATCCAACGCCTCATGGTGAGGGTAAAACCGTCACCAGTATTGGCCTTACTCAGGCGTTACATGCCCTCAACAAACGTGTATGTGCTTGCTTGCGTCAGCCAAGTATGGGGCCGGTATTTGGCGTGAAGGGTGGTGCTGCTGGCGGCGGTTACGCGCAAGTGGTGCCGATGGAAGAGCTTAACCTACATCTGACTGGTGATATTCATGCCGTCACCAGTGCCCACAATTTGGCGGCTGCGGCTTTGGACGCAAGATTACACCATGAAATCCGGCTTGGCGCAGAAGCGTTTTGGCAGCAAAGTGGCTTGCGACCGCTGAATATTGACCCTGAGCGATTACTGTGGTCGCGAGTGATGGATCATAACGACCGAGCGCTGCGGCAGGTAACTGTCGGCCAGGGTCGCAATAACGGCCCGGAACACAGTTCCTCTTTTACCATCACGGCCGCCTCTGAACTGATGGCGGTGTTGGCACTTAGCCGTGATTTGCAGGATATGCGTCAACGTATCGGCAAGCTGTTACTGGCCTTTGACAAGGACGGGCAACCGATAACAGCAGAAAAACTAGGCGTTGCTGGTGCCATGACGGCTATCATGCGTCAGGCGATTGAGCCGACGCTCATGCAAACCCTTAACGGCGCACCATGCCTGATCCACGCAGGGCCATTTGCCAATATTGCCCACGGCAATTCGTCGATTATTGCCGATGAGATAGCCCTGAAACTGGCTGACTATGTTGTCACTGAAGGTGGTTTCGGTTCTGATATGGGCTTTGAAAAATTCTGCAATATCAAGGTGCGCGCTTCTGGTCATGCGCCAGACTGTGCTGTCTTAGTGGTAACCCTTCGGGCGTTGAAAAGCCATGCGCCTAAACCACCAGAGGATATTGGCACCGTTGATCTCTTAGCGTTACAACAGGGGTTTGCGAATCTGGTGTGGCATCTCAATAATGTCCGACGCTATGGGCTTCCTGTGGTGGTGGCCATTAATCGCTTTCCGCAGGATACCGAACAGGAACTGGCTTGGCTGCAGCAAGCCGCTATTGCAGCCGGTGCGGCAGATTGCGTGGTCAGTGAGGCTTTTAGTCACGGGGCGGCTGGCGCATTAGGGCTGGCGCAAGCGGTGTTGCGGACTCTGCAGCAACCTGCGGCATTTCAGCCGCTGTATCACCCAGAAGCAGGTTTGCGGGCCAGTTTAGCAACATTGGCAGAGCTGGGGTATGGCGCTGCTGGTGTCTCTTTGTCCACCCAAGCACAGCAGCAGTTGCTGGAGATCCAGCAACTCGGCGCAGACCAATTACCTGTGTGTATCGCTAAAACGCCGATGTCCATCAGCCACGATCCTTCTTTAAAAGGAGTCCCTCACGACTTTGTTATCCCTATTAATGAGTTAAAACTCAATGCTGGTGCCGGCTTTGTCACGGCCTTGGCTGGCAATGTGATGACAATGCCGGGACTCGGTGTCACGCCTGGATACCTGCACATTGATATTGATGCGGAGGGTAATATCTGCGGTCTCTAGTAAGTGTTGACCGTGCTACGACTCTAGGCAATACGCCTTGATCTTAATCAAGGATATTACTGCGATTGGCCCTGAAAAGGGCCAGGTTATCAGTGCATTCACACTTTGAAATAATTAATGCCAGTAATTTACGTTTTTTCCTGTCATCGGCGCTTGGCGATAAAACACACTTGCTTTATCGTGCTGGCTGTATCTGTGTATTCCAAGAATTCATCTCATGATAAAAACAATAACACTACTGTCCGCAGCCTTGTTGCTGACGGGCACACTGACCGCCTGCCAGGAACAGCATAAACCTGAACAAATTGAAACTACAGTCGGAGTCGTCAAGGTAACGCAGCAGGTGCTGCCGCTAACGATTATGTTGCAAGGGCGAACGGTGGCGTCTATGAGTGCGGAAGTCCGGCCGCAAGTAAATGGCATTATCCAGCAGCGGCTATTTTCTGAAGGCGCTAAAGTGAAGGCGGGGGATGTACTCTATCAGATAGATGCGGCCTCCTATGAAGCGACTTATGCGAAAGCGGATGCTGATTTACGTACCGCTCAGGCAACGCTGGAAGCGGCCAGACTGAAAGATCAGCGCTATCAGGCATTATTGCAGGATAAGAGTATCTCTCACCAAGATGCAGAAGATGCCCATGCGGCCTTTATGGAGGCCGATGCCCGAGTCGCTGGCTATCAGGCGGCATTAAAAAGTGCCCGAATTGATTTGCAACGTACCCAAATTACTGCACCCATCAGCGGTTATGTCGGTATCTCGAATGTTACGCCCGGGGCTCTAGTCAGTGCCGCTCAGAGCTCGGCATTGACCACCATCAATACACTCGACCCCATGAATGTTGACCTGAATGAATCCAGTAAGGATTTGTTGGAACTGCGTAAAATGCTGTCCCGCGCCGGCGTGGTCAAGGGGAGTGCCGATGTCAGTTTAATTCTTGAAGATGGTTCCACATACCCACACAAGGGGCAACTGAAAGTCCGTGAGGTCTCGGTCGATCGCTCTACTGGTTCGGTGGTGTTACGGGCACAGTTTGCTAATCCTGATGATGTGTTACTGCCGGGAATGTTTGTCCGCGCCAAACTGGAGGTCGCTGTTGATCAGCATGGCATCAAGGTGCCACAGCAGGGGATTTCGAGGGATAATCAAGGGCATGCCTATGCCTTGGTGGTAGCTAAGGATGGCAAGATAGCGAAGAAGATGGTAACCACTGAGCAGGCCATAGGTGACCAGTGGGTAATATCTTCGGGGTTAGCTGCTGGTGATATGCTGGTGGTGGAAGGGGCAAATAAAGTCAGGATTGGTCAGACCGTTAAAAGCGAAGTTGTCGCACTTGCGCAAACTAGCAAGGAAGGACGCTGATTATGCTGGCGCGTTTTTTTATTGATCGTCCGGTCTTTGCCTGGGTTATTGCCATCATCATCATGCTGACAGGGGCCTTTGCTATTGTGTCGTTGCCCATTGCACAATACCCAGACGTAGCGCCTCCGACGATTAACATCTCTGCCAGTTACACCGGTGCTGATGCTCAGACGGTAGAAAACAGCGTTACTCAGGTGTTGGAGCAACAGCTCACCGGGATTGATGGATTACTGTATTTCTCTTCATCTTCCAGTTCTGGTCGGGCGCAGATTTCGGTGGTCTTTGAGCAGGGCACCGATCCAGATACTGCCCAGGTGCAGGTGCAAAATAAGGTGCAACAGGTGACTTCGCGCTTGCCTACGGCAGTGCAGTCGCAGGGGGTCACAGTTACTAAATCCCAAACCGACTTCCTGATGGTGTTTTCCTTATATGACACCACCGATAAGGCTAGCTCTTATGATGTTGCCGATTTTCTTGCATCCAACATGCAGGATCCTATCGCTCGCCTTGAAGGGGTAGGGGATGTGCGAGTGTTTGGTGCCCAGCATGCGATGCGGATCTGGCTAGATCCGGCCAAGTTAGCTGCCTATGAGTTAATTCCTGCCGATATTACCAGCGCGTTGAAGGTTCAGAATGCCCAAGTGGCGGCTGGGAGCATTGGCGAGCTGCCGACGGTTGATGGGCAGGAACTCAATGCCACAGTGACTGCGCAATCAATGTTGCAAACCCCAGAACAGTTTCGCGAGATCATTGTTAAACATAACGACAATGGTGCCGACGTGAAACTCAAGGACGTTGCCAGAGTGGAACTGGGTAGCGAGAGCTACAGTTTCCAGCCGCGGCTTAATGGTCATCCCGCTTCGGGCATGGCAATTAACTTAGCACCTGGCGCCAATGCACTGACCACCTCCAATCTGGTGAAAGGTACCATCGCCCGCATGGCTAGTACCTTCCCAGAGGGTTATCAGGTTGCCTATCCTCGAGACAGTACGGATTTTATTCAAGAGTCTATTAAGGAAGTCGTTAAGACGCTGTTTGAGGCCATCTTGTTGGTGGTGTTGGTGATGTGGATTTTCTTGCAGAACTGGCGTGCCACATTGATCCCGGCCATTGCAGTCCCTGTGGTGTTACTGGGCACTTTTGGCGTGCTGAAGGCATTTGGTTATTCCATCAATACCCTGACAATGTTTGGGATGGTACTGTCGATTGGGCTGCTGGTGGATGATGCCATTGTCGTGGTTGAGAACGTTGAACGTCTGATGCGTGAAGAGAAGATGTCGCCGCGTGCTGCTACCATTAAGTCGATGCATGAGATCAGTTCAGCATTGGTGGGGATTGCCGTGGTATTGTCGGCGGTGTTTCTGCCGATGGCATTCTTTGGCGGTTCTACTGGGGTCATTTATCGGCAGTTTTCCATTACCATCGTGTCATCAATGATCCTGTCCGTGCTGGTTGCTTTGACATTGAGTCCAACGCTGTGCGCCAGTCTGCTAAAACCTATGGATCACGAACGTGAACCGCGAGGCTTGTTTATCTGGTTCAATCGCAACTTTGAGCGTCTCAGTGCTAGTTACGGCGGCGGTGTCGCGCGAGTTCTGCGGCGACCGCTGCGCTGGATGATGGTTTATGGTCTTATCATTGCTGCACTTGCGGGGATCTTGTCACATTTGCCGGGAGGTTTTTTACCGGACGAGGACCAGGGCATTCTGATGGTGCAGTACAATCTGCCAACCGGCGCTTCGGTTAAACGTACACGCGCCGTTGCTAAGCAGATCCAACACTATTTTATGACTGAGGAAAACGCTAACCTCAAGACCATTTTCACCATTTCTGGTTTTAGCTTCGGTGGTAGTGGGCAGAATGCCGGCATGGCGTTTATTGCCTTAAAAAACTGGGATCAACGTCCTGGTGCCCACAACAGTGCTAAGGCTATTGCAGAGCGTGCCAGCCGTTATTTTGCGACTATCCGTGATGCCAGGGTCTTTGCCATGTCGCCATCACCCGTGCGTGGCCTCGGGCGGAGTAGTGGTTTTTCCTATCAGCTGTTGGCGGCCGTTGGAACTGATCGTGAACAGTTGACGCAGTATAAAGAGGCGTTGTTGACAGCCGCCAGACAGGATCAATTCCTGTCATCTATCCGTGAAGGCAGTCTTAGCGATACCCCAGAACTGAAAGTACATATTGATTCCGCCAAGGCTGCTACATTAGGGCTGAATCTAGCAGACGTCAATAATACGCTCAGCACTGCCTGGGCCGGTAGTTACATTAATGATTTCATTGATAAAAACAGAGTGAAGAAGGTGTATGTTCAGGGCGATGCGCCTTATCGCTCTCAGCCGGATGATTTGCGTTACTGGTATGTGCGAGGTACTGACAGCAACGGCAAAGTGGCGATGACGCCGTTTTCAGCCTTCAGTGATGTTACTTGGGGTGCTGGACCACAAAGTCTCAACCGTTTTAATGGCTATGCCTCCTATGAAATTCAAGGTGCCGCTAACGGCATCAGTTCCGGTGAGGCGATGAATGAGATTGTGCGTCTGGCTGAAGCTCTGCCAAGTGGAGCTACTACCTATGCTTGGAGTGGTTTGTCCTATCAGGAACAACTTTCCGGTGGGCAGTCTACCTTGCTTTATAGCATCTCTATTCTGGTGGTATTTCTGTGTCTGGCTGCGTTGTATGAGAGTTGGACTGTTCCTTTATCGGTGATTATGGTGATCCCGTTAGGGGTTATAGGTGCGGCGCTAGCGGCCATGTTGCGCGGACTGGAAAATGATATCTACTTTCAGGTGGCGCTGCTGACGACGATAGGTTTGTCATCTAAAAACGCCATTTTGATCGTCGAATTTGCTGAAGCTGCTTACGAGCGCGGTAAAACGGCGTTAGATGCCGCGATGGAAGGCGCTAAGCTCAGGCTACGGCCAATTTTGATGACATCCATGGCATTTATTTTCGGTACGTTGCCGCTGGCAGTGTCAACCGGCGCTGGCGCAGCTAGCCGTATGTCAATCGGTACCGGGATCGTCGGTGGCACATTGACCGCAACAGTGTTGGCAATATTCCTCGTACCGCTGTTTTTCGTGTTGGTCCGTAAACTGTTTCCTGCCCGCAGACCGGTACATGATGACTAATGTGTGTTTGGCATAATTAACCAATCACGGCGCATTTCTGTTAGAATGCGCCGTTTTTTATTGATTTTAGAGTAGCAGATGATCTGTCCGAATTGTGGCAAGGCCATAAAAGTTGAAGCAATTACCCAACAGCGGGGCAGCGGTTTTTCGGCGCAGATCCAGTGTCCACATTGCCTGGTTTGGCTAGGGCGCACGCCCTGGTTGCTAAAAGTGAAAATGGTGAGTTTTTACTTGCTGCTCTTGTCCGGGGGGATGCTTTGGCTATGGCCGGAAACTCGTCATCTGGGGATCCCGCTGGCAATTCTGATATTGATCACGTTGTTGATGTCACATCTGATGGATCAACTGAAAGTTATCGAGCGGCCACCTAGAAAGGATGACGGCGAGCAGCGCCAGAAATACCGCTGATCAGTTAACAACCCGTTCCTGAGATTCCAGAGAGTGTTCCACGTAATAGATGCCACCGAATACTACGCCAAAAAACAAGATGGCGAATAGGATGATCCCTATGTTATTGCGGATAAAAGCTAGCATATTCCATTCCTCTGCATACTGAAGTTGTCTTTGAGTCTATTGCTCGCGGCTTAAGGTCAACTTAACCACCACTTAACGTTGGTAACCGTTGTTTAATGCTACTCGGGAACACCAACTGGACGATATAAACCGAACTTACTTATCTTCGTTTACCATACGCTGCCATAACCAAATGCCGCAATCATTATTTAGATGATGCTGAATAATTAACACTATGCTTTCCTTATCGCAGTGCGTTGTGAGTTGTTAGTGGTATACTGGCGCACTTTCCTGTGAGGAGCAAAATAGTGCTGTTAGTGTTCAGAAGCATAGTACTGGCGTTACTGCTGGTATTGCTGTTCTGTTTTAGTATTGTATTGTGTCTGTTGCGGCCCATGCATAAAGATAATGTTTATGTATTGGCGCGTTGTTTTGCCGCAGTTACCCCCTTGCTAGGGCTGCGGGTGATCATCCGTAACCTTGCACGCAATCAGTGTCAGCCCTGTATTTTCCTCGCTAATCATCAAAATAATTTTGATCTGTTTACCTTATCAAAGGTAGTGCCTAAGGGAACCGTGTCGCTGGGCAAAAAGAGTCTGTTGTGGATCCCCTTGTTCGGTATTATTTACTGGTTGTCAGGCAACATTCTGATCGATCGTAACAATCGTTCTCGAGCAGTTGCTACGTTGAGTAAAGTAGCCCGTAAAATTAAACAGAATAGGCTATCATTGTGGGTCTTCCCAGAAGGCACACGCAGTCGAGGCCGAGGGCTATTGCCTTTTAAAATGGGCGCATTCCACACAGCGATAGCAACCGGTGTCCCTGTGGTACCTATTATTGCGTCTTGCCAGAGCCATATTCGCCTTAACCGACGTAACAATGGGGTGGTGATTATTGAATTACTTGAGCCCATCGCCACTGACAATGTTGCACCGAGTCAGCTTCGTGACTTTGCTGCGGCAATCCACCAAAAGATGGCCGCTAAACTGGAACAGTTAAACCTTGAAGCGGCGCAACTGATGGCTGCGCCATCACATCGTCCTGAAGTATAATCAGCGCTAATGCCTCAACTGGAGATTAATAAATGAGTGTTCAACAACAACTGCAGGCTCAGCAGCAGGAAAATCGCGATATTGTAGAGTCACTGCTGAACGATGGTTCTGATGCCGATGCTGAATACACCATTGAGCATCATTTTTCTTCCAGTGATTTTGATCGCCTGGAGAAAGCCGCTGTCGATGCGTTCAAATTGGGCTTTGAAGTAAATGATGCCGAAGAAGTGGAACTAGATGATGGTAGTGTGCTGTTTTGCTTCGATGCTATTGCCTATCACGCATTGGATGTGGCATTGCTGGATAAAGCCTGCGAGCAACTATTACAGTTAGCCAGCAAACATAAGGTTGACTATGATGGCTGGGGCACCTACTTCATGGGTGATGACGAAGATATAGAAGAAGATGAAGATCTTAATGATGAAGAGTCTAGCTGGCGTCATTAAGTCTTGCTAAACAGATATAAAAACACCGGGTTCATCCCGGTGTTTTGTTATGGGCGGCGATGGCTAACGGTAATTTCTCAGTTGTAGCGTACCGGTTTTTCACCCATCACGACTGGGATATCCAGTGTTTTACCGTCGCGGATAATCTGCACGTCTACCTTGGTTCCCGGTTTGGTTTCAGCAATGCGGTCCATCAACATATCCACTCCGGTAACATCTTCATGCTGATATTTGATGATGACGTCACGAGGTCGCAGTCCTGCGCGGAATGCGGGGCCGCCTGAGTCTAGGCTGGTAATAAATATGCCTTTCAAATCCGGCAGATTGAGGATTTGCGCTATCACCTGATTTACGGGCTCGCCGGAAATACCTAACGCCCCACGAATTACCCGACCATCTTTGATCAGTTTTCCCATCACTTTGTATGCCAGTTCGATAGGGATGGCAAAGTTGATACCGTGCCCGGCTTTATCATCATTGGTCAACTGATAGGCCGCAGTATTAATGCCGATAAGACTGCCTGTAGTATCGATCAGCGCACCGCCCGAGTTGCCGGCATTAATAGCGGCATCTGTTTGCAGAAAATCTAAGTAGCGACTGCTCAAACCGCTGCGCCCAGTAGCACTGATAATACCTTGGGTGATGGTTTGCCCTAAGTTGTAGGGGTTGCCAATCGCCAGCACCACATCACCAACCCGAGGAGCGTGCTTCAGATTAACTGGCACTACCGGTAGGTTATCGCCCTCAATTTTAAGCACCGCAAGGTCAGTTTCTGGATCAAGTCCCACCACATCGGCACTGAATTTACGGCCATCTTGCAGTGCTACGACAATTTCATCGGCTTTATTAATCACATGATAATTAGTGATTATGTAGCCCTGTTTACTCATTATCACCCCAGAGCCGAGCCCTTGCAGTTTGCTAGAGTTAAGCGGTTGCTCTTGGTTGATACTGAGACTGTAGATATTGACGACTGCCGGTGCAGCTTTGCGTACCGCAGAAGAAAATGATAACTCGTTACCGCTGTTAAATTGCAGTAGACCACCATTGGGATCAGCAACAAAGCGGGTAAATACAATAAACACGGCGGCCATTACCAAGCCGAAGGCAACGGCTTTCGCGAGGTAAATCAGCGAGGATCTGAGCATTATTAGTGGCTATCCGTGTTCGAGTTGAGTGAAAAAAGTTGAGCTAGATTAGCATGTTTTATACTGTATCGCTCGTTGAAAAATGGCAGATGTAGTAATGGATGTGTTTGTAAAAAAGGAGCCGCTATTGCGGCTCCCTGGTCATCGATATGACACTATCCGCGCAATACTAGATACAGCAGACTGTTACCACGACGGATTTTCAGGGCTACGCCACCTTCTTGATCCTTGAGCGCTTCTTTTAGCTGTTTCAGGTTATCAATACGTGAGCGATTTACCCCTATAATCAGATCATCTTTTTGCAGACCACTCATGGCAGCAGGAGAGCCTTGAGCAATTGCGGTGATGGCAACCCCTTTATCACTATTTTCCAGTGTTGCTCCTGCCAGCATTGGATGTACATCACCCGCTGACGCTTCTTTCATCTCACCCGCATCACCCAAAGTCACCTTAACGGTTTTTTGATCACCATCGCGGATAATCCCCAACTCAACTTTGGTGCCTGCTCCCATGGTGCCTATTTTGGCCCGCAATTCTTGGAAGGTTTTCACCGGACGTCCATCCAAGCTGACAATAACATCGCCCGCTTTGATGCCAGCTTTAGCGGCAGGACTGTCGGCAACAACTTCATTAACAAAGCCACCGTGCTGTGATTTCAGACCAAAACCTTCAGCAAGCTTGCTGTCCAAATCACGTCCCATGACCCCAAGTACCCCACGGCGCACTTCGCCATGTTCGATAATTTGATTCACTAGGTTGTGTACCATATTGGCTGGGATCGCAAAACCAATACCCACGTTGCCACCGTTTGGACCAACAATCGCGGTGTTGATGCCAATCAGTTCGCCTTTGAGGTTAACCAATGCACCACCGGAGTTACCACTGTTAATGGCGGCATCGGTTTGAATGAAGTTTTCCAGCATCTCGATGCCTAGGCCGCTGCGACCAAGGGCGCTGACAATACCTGATGTCACGGTTTGCCCAAGACCAAAAGGGTTACCAATGGCGACGGCAAAATCACCGACCCGCAAAGAATCAGAGTCTGCCGCTTTTATGGCGGTCAGATTGTCAGCCTTGATCTGCAACAGCGCGACATCTGACTCTTTATCTGTGCCCAACAATTTGGCGGTCACTTCGCGGCCATCATGCAGACCTACTTTGATTTCATCGGCACCATCGACAACATGGTTATTGGTGACAATGTAACCTTTGTCCGCATCAATAATTACCCCCGAACCCAGTCCGCGGAAAGGCTGTTCCTGCACTTGCTCCTGAGGGGCATTAGGACCAAAAAAGTAGCGGAAAATATCGGGTACGCGCTGCCGTGACACATGGGTGCCTGATACAGCAACTGATACTACGGCTGGTGTCACTTTTTCCAACATTGGGGCAAGACTAGGAACATTCTGCCCGTCTACTGCCTGTGGAATGGAAGCTTGTGACACTACAGGGTTTAACATCAGGCTAGCCCCTAACAGGGCCGCGGAAATCAGTGATAACTTGGTCTTCATCTATGTATTGCTCCTCATCCGGACTCATTCAGATGTTCTGTTCTGCCAGGTGGCGGCGAAAATGTTAAATGCTCATTGAGCTATCGGTACTTAATCCGACTGAACAGGATTTTGAAAAGTTCGAGTCATTAACAAAGATTAATTATTTATAGCAACGTTTTATTGCTTTCAAATATAGTAAAAAATATTAAAAACAATGTGTTAAAAATTGTCGCCTGTGACATGTCTATACCAGCTTTGGCTTCACATGTTAACATTTGGCCTCTATTGAAAGGCCGTATATTTCACATAGGGCATAACGAGAAGATTTCAAGTGTCACAAATTACTCCGTGGGAACATTATCAGCAGGATCTGGAACGCGCCGATTTTAGTTATGACGCCGCTCAGGAACGTGCCGTCAGAGCTTTGCAGCAAGTCTATGATTTATTGCAACAACCTGCCAAAGGTGGATGGCGGCATTGGATAGGTCGCGGTAAACCGCAACCCGTGCAGGGACTATATCTATGGGGCGGTGTCGGTCGTGGTAAGACTTATCTGATGGATATTTTTTTCGAATCGTTACCAGATAGCCGAAAATTGCGGTCACATTTCCATCATTTTATGGCCAACATCCATCAACAGCTGAATGAGCTCAAGGGCACTCGTGATCCTTTATTGGTGATAGCCGAGCGGATGGCAAAGCAATATCGGGTCATCTGTTTTGATGAATTTTTTGTGTCTGATATTACCGATGCCATGCTACTTGGCACCTTGTTTACTGCCCTTTTTGAAAAGGGAGTGGTGTTGGTTACGACCTCGAATATTATTCCGGACGATCTGTATAAAAATGGTTTGCAGCGGGCGCGCTTTTTGCCTGCAATTGCGCAGATTAAACAGCATTGTCGGGTGCTGAATGTGGATTCCGGTATCGACTATCGTCTGCGCACCCTAGAGCAGGCCGAAATTTACCACTTTCCGTTGGATCAGAAAGCGGAAAGCAATCTGCAAAGTTACTTCCGCCAATTGACCGATGGCACGGAAATCATCACCGCACCGCTGGAAATCAATGGCCGTCATATCAATATCCAGCGACGCAATAAAGGCGTATTGTTTGCAGATTTTCGCGCGCTATGTGATGGTCCTCGGAGTCAGCGAGATTATATGGCGCTGGCGCATCAGTTCCATACGGTGCTACTGAGTGGTGTTGAACAGATGGGCCTGTTACAGACTGGAGATGACATTCCCCGGCGTTTTTTGGCTTTGGTGGATGAGTTTTACGAGCGGCGGGTAAAATTGATTATTTCGGCAGCAGTACCGCTGTCGCAAATCTATACTGAAGGACAATTGAGCTTCGAATTTCGGCGTTGTCGTTCCCGGTTGATAGAAATGCAATCCAAAGAGTATCTGGCGTTGGAACATCTGCCATAATTTTTTAGGTAAAAATATTGGGTTGGCTGCAAAAAGCAGATGATTTTTAGTTCAGCTTTGTCTATAATCCTGCGCCTGCCCACGTTACTCCGTCCTTTGTTGGGCGGTTAAAGCCAACTACATGCTCGAAGGGGTATGGAACGGTATATAGTGTTGTCTGCATCCGCGGCAACATGTGACAGAATTTAACTTTGGGTTTTTGTAATAATGAAGACTTTTACTGCCAAGCCAGAAACTGTAGCTCGCGACTGGTATGTTGTTGATGCCGAAGGTAAGACTTTGGGCCGTATCGCCACCGAAATCGCTTTGCGCCTCCGTGGTAAGCACAAGCCTGAATTTACTCCTCACGTAGACACCGGTGATTACATCATCGTGATCAACGCTGAGAAAGTGACCGTTACCGGTAACAAAGCTTTGGGTAAGACATACTACTCCCATTCCGGCTTCCCAGGTGGCATCAAGCAGATCAGCTTTGAGAAGCTGCAAGCTCATAAGCCAGAAATGATCATCGAGAAAGCGGTTAAAGGTATGCTGCCAAAAGGCCCATTGGGCCGTGCCATGTTCCGTAAACTGAAAGTTTACACGGGCGCAGAGCACAACCACGCTGCACAACAACCTCAAGTTCTTGATATCTAAACGGGATTAAGCAAATGGCTGCAACTCAGTACTACGGCACTGGCCGTCGCAAAACTTCAACTGCCCGCGTATTTGCCAAAGCAGGCAGTGGTAATATCGTTGTTAACAAGCGTCCTCTGGATGTTTATTTCGGTCGTGAAACTGCCCGCATGGTAGTTCGTCAACCACTTGAATTGGTTGAAATGATCGATAAACTGGATCTGTATGTAACCGTTAAAGGCGGTGGCATCACTGGTCAAGCTGGCGCTATCCGTCACGGTATTACCCGTGCGCTGATGGAACTGGATGAAACTCTGCGTCCTACTCTGCGTGCTGCTGGTTTCGTTACCCGCGATGCTCGTCAGGTTGAACGTAAGAAAGTGGGTCTGCGTAAAGCACGTCGTAAACCACAGTTCTCTAAGCGTTAATATCGCTTTTATGTTTGCAAAAACCCGGCATCAGCCGGGTTTTTTTATGGCAGAATGAACCGATAGTTAAACAATTCAGGGCATAAATAATGGGATGGCATCTTTGGTTAACGGCATTGGGCATAGTGTTGTTGTTTGAAGGTTTGGGGCCGCTTCTATTCCCTAACCGTTGGCGCCAATATCTGCAGCAGATAGCCGCAATGCCAGCAAGCAGCATGCAACGTCTCGGGGCCGCATTAGTGTTAGCTGGCGCAGCAATACTGATTATTTTTTCGTAAACTCTTGCCCTTCACCGGTCAAAATCTGTTAGAATCCTGCTTTAACCGCAACCTTGCAGCAAACAATGGGCAAAAACGTAGTCGTTCTCGGCACTCAATGGGGTGACGAGGGAAAAGGTAAGATTGTCGACCTTCTGACAGAACAGGCAAAATACGTGGTTCGGTATCAGGGTGGCCATAACGCTGGTCATACACTGGTCATCGATGGTGAAAAAACCGTTCTTCATCTGATCCCATCTGGTATTCTCCGCGATAACGTCAAGTGCGTCATCGCTAATGGTGTGGTGCTATCACCAGAAGCGCTGATGACAGAAATTAAAATGCTGAAGGATAAAGGCGTTCCTGTTGAAGAACGTCTGTTGTTGTCCGAGGCATGTCCGCTGATCCTGCCATTTCACTGTGCATTAGACGTCGCTCGTGAGAAAGCGCGCGGCAATAAAGCCATCGGTACTACCGGGCGTGGTATTGGCCCTGCATATGAAGACAAGATCTCCCGTCGCGGTTTGCGTTTGGGCGATCTGTTCAATCCTACGCAGTTCGCTGAAAAGCTGAAAGAAGTCATGGAATACCATAATTTCACCCTCACTGAATATTACAAGTGTGAGCCGGTGGATTATGAGAAAACTCTGGAAGACTCGCTAGCGCTGGCTGATTATCTCAAGAGCATGTGCGTTGATGTCGCCGAGTTACTCGACAGTGCCCGTAAGAATGGCGATTCCATTCTGTTTGAAGGTGCTCAGGGCACCATGCTGGATATTGACCACGGGACTTATCCGTTTGTGACTTCATCCAACACTACCGCCGGTGGCGTTGCTACAGGTAGTGGCTTGGGACCGCGTTACATTGATTATGTACTGGGTATTATCAAAGCTTATTCTACTCGCGTAGGCGGTGGTCCGTTCCCGACAGAGCTGACTTGCGACATTGGTGAGCACTTGTCGATTAAAGGGCATGAATTTGGTGCCACAACCGGACGTAGACGTCGCCCAGGTTGGTTAGATGTAGTGGCCATGCGCCGTGCTATCCAGATTAACAGTCTAAGTGGTCTATGCCTGACTAAACTGGATGTGCTGGATGGGCTAAAAGAGGTCAAAATCTGTGTCGGTTATCGACTCCCAGATGGGTCTGTCAGCAAAGTTACTCCGTTGGCAGCTGAGGGCTATGAGCAGGTAACACCTGTGTACGAGACCTTACCTGGTTGGAGTGAAAGCACATTTGGGGCAACCTCGTTGGAGCAGTTACCACAAGCCGCTATAGACTATATCAAGCGGATAGAAGCATTACTGGAAACGCCGATAGATATTATCTCGACCGGGCCAGACCGTAACGAAACGATGATTCTGGTGAATCCGTTTAAAGAATAAGTTACTCCAAAGGCCGCCTAAGCGGCCTTTTTTACAATGTATGAACTTGCAGCATCCCTTCAGAATTGCGTTATACTGCCGATGATCCTTATGTCTTTAACTGTCTCGGAAAAGCTTTATGTTGCGACTGATACTGATGTTATCCCTGCTGATAGCGGCGCCCTTGATGGCGGAGCAAAAAGCGGTAGATATCTACTCACAGGCACAATTGCTGAAAATGATCCGCAGCCATACCTATCTGCAACAGATAAAAGCCGATAACTGCCAAATTGTGCAGGATATTGAAGCACATGCAGATGTATTGAAAGAGCCACTGTATCAGTATTTGTGGGGAGAAATGCTTAATTACGGTGTTTGCGTCAAGGCCGATCCCGCTAGTGGTATCCAACAACTGCGGGCCGCTGCGGATCAGGGCAGTGCCGAGGCAATGGTTCGGCTTGCGGAATACTATGCGCAAGGCAAGTTTTTGATGAAAGATAAACAGCGGGCAGTGCAGTATGTTTATCCTGCGGCTGCTAATGGTGATTTGCCCGCACAAATGATGCTGGTGAAGTTATTTGGCGAAGGGTATGGCAGCCCACGTGATTACATGATGGCTTATCATTGGCTCTATAACCAGACGTTCAATGATACCAAAACCCAAGAACAGGCCAGTGTCTTACTGGCGAAACTGGCGGGTAAGTTACCCGCCAGTCAATTAGAACAAGCGAAAAAGGCCACGGTACACAGATGAGTAGCCGTGGTTAACTAACTGATGGAATTTGAATGATTAAAGATCCTCATTTTGAGAGAGAACAGCAGAAATACGAGAAACCCATTCCCAGTCGGGAATTTATTCTGGATTACCTGAAAAGCCAGCCGTCCCCCCTGAACCGCGACCATATTGCCGAAGCTCTGGATATTCACGACGAAGAACAGCAAGAAGCGCTGCGTCGCCGTTTGCGCGCCATGGAACGTGATGGACAGATAGTGTTTACCCGTGGTCAATGTTATGGGTTGCCGGAACGGATGGATTTGATCGCTGGCACCATCATAGGTCACAAAGATGGCTATGGCTTCTTCCATCCTGATGAAGCTGGAGAAGATCTCTATATTCATCATGGCGATATGCTCAAGTATTTTCATGGTGATCGGGTATTAGCACAAAAAGCTGGCGGACATGGTCGTACTGAAGCGCGGATTGTCCGCCTGTTAGAAGAACGCGCTGCGCCTTTGGTTGGGCGGTTTCATCTGGATTGCGGCATGGGATTTGTGGTCGCTGATGACAAACGCATCACCCAGGAAATCTTGATCGATAACGCTGACCGCAATGGTGCCAGAGAAAATGATGTAGTGGTGGTCGAACTAACCCGCCGTCCTGGCCGTTATGTGAAAGCGGCCGGTAAAATTACCGAAGTATTGGGGAAGGATATGGCGCCAGGTATGGAAATCGAAATTGCCTTACGCAATTACGATTTGCCCCACACGTGGTCGGCGGCCATTGAGAAGCGGTTGCGTAAAATCCCGGATGAAGTCCTGGACACCGATAAAGCCGGACGCGTTGATTTGCGCCAGTTGCCTTTGGTCACCATCGACGGTGAAGATGCCCGTGACTTTGATGATGCCGTATATGCAGAGCGTAAACGTGGTGGTGGCTGGCGGTTGTGGGTCGCGATTGCTGACGTAAGCTATTATGTACGTAGCGAATCGGTGCTGGATATTGAAGCGCGATCTCGCGGTAACTCGGTTTACTTCCCGTCGCAAGTGATCCCAATGTTACCGGAAAAGCTCTCAAACGGACTATGTTCCCTCAATCCAGGCGTAGACCGGCTGTGTATGGTTGCAGAGATGACTATCGCTGCCAGCGGCAAACTCTCTAGCTATAAATTTTATCCGGCAGTCATGCATTCCCATGCCCGTTTTACATACACAGTCGTCGCTGACATGCTGGAGAGCGGTCATGTTCCTGAACAGTATCGCGAACTATATCCGCATCTACAGGTGTTGCAGGAGCTTTACCGGACGCTAGAGCAGCAACGGCAAGAGCGTGGTGCTATTGGTTTTGAGACTGAAGAAACGCAATTCATCTTCAATGCGCAGCGCAAGATAGACCGGATTGTGCCGCGGGTGCGCAATGAGGCGCATAAGATCATTGAAGAATGCATGATCATGGCCAATGTGGCGGCGGCTAAATTTGTCAAGAAACATAAAGGTCATACGCTGTACCGGGTACATGAAGCACCATCGGAGCAGAAGCTGACGCAGTTCAAGGAGTTTCTGGCTGAACGCGGTTTGAAGCTCAATGGTGGACTGGAACCCCAACCTGCTGATTATCAGGCGTTGATGGAGCAGGTGCGAGAACGACCTGACGCACAACTTATCCAGGTGATGTTGCTGCGCTCAATGCGCCAGGCCATCTACACCCCAGATAATGAAGGCCATTTTGGTCTAGCGTTGGAAGAGTATGCCCATTTTACGTCGCCTATCCGCCGTTATCCTGATCTGGTGTTGCATCGTGTTATCCGCTATCTGTTAGCCAAAACTGAGGCAGATGTGAAGGATAAGTGGACGCCAGATGGCGGTTACAATTATCAGTTGGAAGAGTTGGATCTCCTCGGGGAAGAATGCTCCAATACCGAGCGCCGCGCAGATGAAGCAACCCGCGATGTTGCCGACTGGCTCAAGTGCGAGTTTATGCAGGATCATGTTGGAGACGTATTTGAAGCCGTGGTGGCCTCGGTCACAAGCTTTGGCTTGTTTGTGCGGCTGAAAGATCTGTTCATTGATGGGCTGGTGCATATCTCAACGCTGGGGAGTGACTACTATCAATATGATCCGTTGCGGCAGCGCCTGATCGGTGAGCATACTGGCAAAGTCTACCAAATTGGCGATCCAGTAACGGTCAAAGTGGCTGCAGTGAATCTTGACGATCGCCAAATTGAACTGTTGATGGTGGATGATATGGGACAGCGCAGTCGTGGACGCAGCCGCAGTGCTAGCCGACCACTGACCGCACGCGAACGTGTCAACCGTGAAGGTGCCAAACTCGCGGCCAACAAAGGTCGCGCTAAAAGCGGCGATAAGCGCAATAAAAGCACCGATAAGGTAGCTGCTAAAAAGCCTGCTAAGACTGAAAAAAGTAAGGCTGTGAAACGGCCCAAGAGAAAGAAATAAAGTATGAAGAAACCGGAACTGGTGTTTGGCATTCATGCCGTAACCTCTTTGTTTGAACATTCCCCTGAACGGGTACTGGAAATGTGGCTACTTAATGGCCGTCAGGATGAACGTATCCGTCCATTGTTGGCATTAGCGGATACTATCGGCATTAAACCACAGATGGCTGCCCGTAAAACGCTGGACGAGAAAGCGGAAAGCACTCAGCACCAGGGGATTGTGGTACGCGTTCGTTCGGCCAAAATACTGACTGAGAATGATCTAGAAGCGTTACTGGATAAGACAGACACGCCATTTCTACTCATTCTGGATGGTGTGACAGATCCGCACAATTTGGGTGCCTGCTTACGTAATGCTGATGCTGCCGGGGTGCACGGTGTGATTGTGCCCAAAGATAACTCGGCCGGGCTTACTGCCTCGGTGAGTAAAGTGGCCTGCGGCGCCGCAGAAACAGTCCCCTTATTTCAAGTAACCAACCTTGCTCGCACCATGAAGCAGTTGCAGGAGCGGGGCGTTTGGATTGTGGGAACCGCAGGTGAAGCTGACAGCACCTTATATCAGGCTAATCTGTGTGGACCGCTGGCAATCGCTATGGGGGCTGAGGAAAAAGGACTGCGGCGTTTGAGTCGCGAGGGGTGTGACACTCTGATTTCTATTCCCATGGCCGGCAGTGTTTCCAGTCTTAATGTTTCAGTGGCAACGGGCATCTGTCTGTTTGAGGCTGTACGCCAACGGCAAGCCTGAGACAATACTTTGTGAGAATAATAAGGGATGGTGAAAGCCATCCCTTTGTTTTTACTGAAAGGTATAAAGCAGGTTAAAGGTGGTAATGGTGTCTGTCTGCTGACTTCCTTCCGGCACGATTTCGGTATATTTAACGTAGAAACCGACTTTAAATGCCCAGTCCTGAAAGAGAGTGTTCTTATAACCCATATCCAGTGTCACTGTGTTGTTGTTCTCGCCAATTTCTGCAGTGAGATCAGCATTGAACGTGGTGTATTCGTGGATTTTTTGTTCAAATCTGGCAGCGGTACGCAGAATCACATCTGTTTCTGACGAGGGGTCGGGCTCATCATCAGTGGCTATGGGTAAGTTATAACGATAACCAGGACCGACTTCCAAACTCAGCTTGGTTCTGCCCGTACTGATGGCGTCAAAACCGTAACCACTGGAAATTGTATAAATATCGGTGTAACTGCCGAATTTGTCCCAGACGAATTCCCCACGTCCAAAGACATAGCCTTGCTTGAGTTTATAGTTGGACTGTAGCTGCAGGTCATACTTTTCAGCGGTGGTATTTTCGGAATCAGCGGCATAATACGCTTTGAAGGTACCTTCTTGCGTGGTTTTGCTGGTGTCATACACCAGTTTGGTACGACCGTTGAAACTGGTAGAATCGGTGTTACCCGTATTGAGTTGGAAACCAGCTTCGATTTCGGCGGTAAAGTTATTTGGGGGCTCACGATAATCTGGAGGAACCAGAGCCCAGGCCGGCGATGACAAAAAGCAAAAAAGCGCCAGTAGAGATAATCTTGTCATTGTGTTCGGGTCTTTATGCTGTTACTGCTGCAAATCAGCGTCACATAATAACTGCAGACTGTCTACAGGCAAAGTTATTGCTTGAGTTTATGTCCCCCTTTATGTACCATTTCGCGCCTAAATCAGTCACTTTACTTTCGTTCCTTGCCTCGTAGGGGTTTGACTGAGCCACAAAGAGGCTAAATAACCGTAAGGAGCAATAAATGCGTCATTACGAAATCGTATTTTTAGTTCACCCCGATCAGAGTGAACAGGTTCCTGGCATGATCGAGCGTTACACCGGTGCTATCACCGCTGTAGGCGGCAAGATCCACCGCCTGGAAGACTGGGGCCGTCGCCAACTGGCATATCCTATTCAGGACCTGCACAAAGCTCACTATGTTCTGCTGAACGTAGAAGCTACTGCAGAGTCTATCGAAGAGCTGGAAACTGCTTTCCGTTTCAACGACGCTGTTCTGCGTAGTCTGGTTATGCGCACCAAAACTGCCATCACCGAAGTTTCTCCAATGGCCAAAGCAAAAGATGAACGTGACTCACGTCGCGCTGCCAACAGCGACAGAGCTGTTGACGAAGATTCTGCTGAGTTCGAAGAAGAAAACGCTGAAGAGATTGCTGAGTAAGTTTTTCTGTGACCACCAACCATCTGGAATTATCCGGAAAGATTCTGCGTTGTCGACGCTTTAAAAGCCCGGCAGGCATCGAACACACGGTAATTCAACTGGAACACAGGTCACAGCGTTTCGACGCAGAACTGCCAAGAAACGTCTACTGTGTACTGCAAGTGGTATTGAGTGGTGAACGCTTTGAAAGCGTTACAGATGAGCTGAAAGCAGGTGTGGATATCCAGGTCAGCGGCTTTCTGACTCTACAACAGAGTCGCAATGGCCAAAGTAGACTGGTGTTACACGCCGAAAATGTCGAATTGAAAATTTAGGAGACTGTCAAAATGGCACGTTATTTCCGTCGTCGTAAATTCTGCCGTTTCACTGCTGAAGGTGTTACGGAGATCGATTACAAAGATATCGCTACGTTGAAAAACTATATCACCGAAAGCGGTAAGATTGTTCCCAGCCGTATTACTGGCACCAGCGCTAAATATCAGCGCCAGTTGGCTCGTGCTATCAAGCGCGCTCGTTATCTGTCTCTGCTGCCTTACACTGATCTGCATCAGTAAGCTGGCATTGATCCAAATCGAATTGAGAGGAATTGATAATGAACGTTATTCTGCTTGATAAAATTGCCAATCTGGGCAACCTGGGTGACCAGGTTTCTGTAAAAGCTGGCTATGCTCGCAACTATCTGTTGCCGCAGGGCAAAGCAGTTGTTGCAAACGATGAAAACGTCAAAGTTTTCGAAGCTCGCCGTGCTGAACTGGAAGCTAAAGTGGCTGCCGAACTGGCAACTGCCAATGCTCGTGCTGAAAAGATTGCAGCACTGGAAGCAGTAGTTATTGCTTCTAAAGCTGGTGATGAAGGTAAACTGTTCGGTTCAGTTGGTACTCGTGATATCGCTGATGCCGTAACTGCTGCAGGTGTTGAACTGGCTAAATCCGAAGTGCGTTTACCACTGGGCGCTCTGCGTTCTACTGGTGACTTCGAAGTTGAAGTGCAGTTGCACTCCGAAGTTAAAGCGGTTGTTAAAGTTACTATCGTAGCTGAAGCATAATCGGTCTTTGACGAAAAAACACCGCCTGATGGCGGTGTTTTTTTATGGGTAAACTTCCCCCCCTCCAACTATTGAACACAAGGAACACCGCCTATGGCGGTGTTCTCGTCTGAAGCAATACAATAGCTATTTAGAACTTCACGCTGGCGCTAAATTCTACGTAACGAGGCGTTTGGTAAGCGGTGGTTGCACCGTAGTATGGGTTCAGATCACCAGGGCCACTCTGTTCATAGAATTCGTATTTACGGATGCTAGCAGAAGAATTGAACACGTTGTATACGTTAGCCTTCAGCAGTACATCAAGGTTATCAGTGATTTTCCAGTTATAAGAAGCTGACAGATCCACACGATATACCCAGTCAGTACGACCAGCAGTCCCACGGCTGTTCATAGTGTAGGTGCCATCTGCATTTTGGGTATAGTAAGTATCTCCATAAGATGGAAGACCAGATGGGCTACCAATACCAAACTTGTTCAACGGACGGCCAGATTCAACGCTAATATTAGCGCCCACAGTGAAGTTTTCAGTGACTGAGTATGCACCAAATACTTTTATCATATGACGGCGATCATTTGGCAGATAACCATCAGCGCCCTCCATCAATACCGGAAAGTCAAAGTCTTGGGTCAGACCTGCATCAGTCTGGGCATTATCTGATTTTACTAGGCCTTCAGTATTACCGTAGCTCTGTGACCATGTGTAGTTAACACTCATAGTCCAGTCATCTGCCCAAGAGCGGGTGAAGTTCAGATCAATGGAATTATAGGTACGTTTGGCTTTAGGGTAACCAAGTGCATCTCCTGGAATAGTGACCATTTCATAATCACCGTTACCTGTTGTATCAACACTAACGGTCATGTCTTCGCCAGGGTTACCCAATACATATATGTTGGAAGTTGGGGTATAACCGTAGGTTGCCTTAATCCAATGATCAATCGTCATGTCATCAATGGCGCCATTCAGTTTTCGCTGGGTAGCTTTGATACCCCATGACCAGTCTTCGGTGAGCATTGCCTGATAGCCGATGATGTACTCATCTTGGTACATTGGATCTAGGCTTTGGTCTACGATGGAATCAGTATTAGGGACTGTCCCATCTGCATTTACTTGATCTGGGCCAATTTGATCTCCGAGAATTGGTGTCGGAACGGTAACACCGTTGATTACTTCATCCTGAGTACCTTCCAGTATGTAAAAACGTCTTACATCGTATTCATTACCAGATAATCGTACGTTAGTGTTGCTGGCCACTGGCAAATAATAACGTCCCACGTTAGCAAACAGCTTTGATTCACCATCACCATTGATATCCCATGATGCACCGATACGTGGAGCAATCATGTTATCAATTTTTGCAAAAGAGGCACCCTCAGCGTTTTTATTATTAAAAGAATCCCAACGCAGTCCCAGATTCAAGGTGACAGTATCTGTGACTGTCCAAGTATCTTCGATGTATAAGGCTTTGGATACAGTTTCAAAATTTCCGCCCACTGTACGTTCACGACTACGGGCATACTGAGTGACTCCTACTGGTGTTTTGACTCCATTAGGTAAGGATGTACCAACTGTTGGGTCGGCCACATCATAGTAGTACCAATATACACCGCCTGGGCCTGAATAGAACTGCTGAGAATAGGAACTGTTCTTTTCTAAGTCATAACCAAAGGCCAGTGTATGACTATCATTTATGGTCCATTCAAAATCAGCGCGGAACTCTTTGCGTTGATCATTACCAGCTTCCAAGAAATAGTCAGCAGTTGATGCGCAGCCTGGGTAGGTTGATGTCGCAACATCTCGAGTATCAACAATAAGGTTACACAGTTCAGATGAATTGCTGACGGTCGAAGAGTTAGCTTTGTTTACACCATAGGTCAGTTTGGTTGTAAAACTATCTGTCAGTTGGCCTATGTATGTCGCAACATAGTTATCACCACCGGTTTTATTGGTCGTGGTTGACAAATAGTTCCAACTGCCATCGATATCTGCGAAGCTGTCAATATCTTCATTGTTTTTGTCAGAAAAAGCTAAAAATGCCAGTGTGTGATTTTCCGCAATGTTCCAGTCCAGTTTTAAGCCCCAGAAAGGGTTGTTTGAGGCACTTTTCTGTTTAGCCGTACCTTCTTCTGTGATGGAATCTTTTGTGATTCTTCGTGGCTGATACATCGCATAGAAGAACAGTTTGTCTTTGACTATAGGACCTGAAGCATAGACGTTGCCTTCGATCTTGTTATAAGTGGTGTTAGCGTTATCAATGTACAGATCACCATTAGACAGATAGCTGTTTGGTGAATTTTCTGACAATGAATCTGGACGCCAATAAACGTTACTGCCAAAATGCCAATCATTAGTTCCACGCTTGACTACGGCGTTAACCACGCCACCAGTAGAACGACCAAATTCGGCACCATAACCACCAGTTTTCACTTCAAACTGCTCGTAAAAATCAAATGGAACATTGGAGAAACCAAGACCATTTCGGAAGTTTGTAACATTAAGACCATTAATAAAGAAGGCGTTTTCCGCCACTGATGCTCCACCGAAGGAAGCAAAGTTACCAAAGCGATCATCGCCTCGAGTAGTACCTGGTGCCAATAGGGCCACGCTAGTGATGTCTTTGGGCATTGGCAAACGCTCAATATCTGCCTGACTTATGACGAGAGACGATTCTGAGGAGGTTGTGTCAATTGCGGCAACGCGACTACCAACCACAGAAAGGCGTTCCATCCCAGTCTGATTCATCACTGAGGTTACGTTGGCATTACCACCAATCGTTACTGAAACATTGTCTGTAACTTTATCATTATAACCTGTCGCGGATACAGTAACGGTATAGTTACCGATCGGAAGGCGAGGAATACGGTATTTGCCACTTTCGTCCGTTGTTATAGTCCGAGTCAAGCCCGTGTCTTTGCTTTTGATAGTAATTGTTGCATTACTCAACGGTGCATCAGCAGTCGTTACAACCGAACCTTGAATTGAACCGTCTGTATTACTAGCGGAATAGGCAGGCAAACTAAGCGCGAAAAAGGCGGATACCGAGACCGCGACCAACGTCCTCCTAAATGTAACTCTTTTCATTATTATATCTTCCTTCTTAGACAAAATTATTAAGGTTATTTTTTTGTTTTTACAGCGTCAGAATTGTTGCATTTTTGTTTTTTAAATGCAATTTTCAATTCGTTAAAGTATCAAAATACTAACATTTAATTCTTTTTTATAACTTATTATGGGTTTTATGTGATGATAACTTAGTTATCCCAGTCATTTAGGCTTTGTGGCAGTTGTATAGGCCAATTTTCAAGTGTCTTCATGGCATCTGTAGGCGTGTGCTGTTTAAAAAGGTTATACTGTCCACCGCTAATTTGAGGATTGGTGATACCTCATTTTTAGTATCTTCAATTTTCTATAGTTGTGTCTCCTAACCCTATAGTTTTTACTTTTGAGAGACGGGGTTTACAACTGTAATTATTTGTTTTTATATAATTTTTTATTTTTTGTTCAATATTGGAGACTTTCCGATTTATGCCACAGCAGAGTGCTTTCAAAGTCAGAGGTGACAAGCGTAAAGAGGCGCAGGTTGACGCCTTGAAGTTGCCACCCCATTCCATTGAAGCAGAGCAGTCGGTGCTGGGCGGCCTGATGTTGGAAGCCGAGGCGTGGGATAAGGTGGCTGAAGCATTGGTTAAAGAGGATTTCTATTCCCGCGCCCACAAGCTGATTTTCAGCGCCATGCAGAAGCTTGTAGATAGTGGGCAACCACTTGATTTAATCACGGTATCAGAACAGCTGGAACTGACTGATGAACTGGAAGATGCTGGTGGTTTCGCCTATTTGGGTGAGATAGCCAAAAACACGCCCAGTGCTGGCAATATTCTGTCCTATGCCGAGATTGTGCGTGAGCGGGCAGTGGTGCGTGAGATGATCCGTGTCGCTCACGAGATAGCCGACGCTGGCTACAATCCTGAAGGGCGGGATTCAGGCGCCTTGCTGGACTTGGCCGAGACCAAGGTTTTTAAGATTGCCGAACAGCGTGCCAATAGCAATGAAGGTCCAGAAGGCATCAAAAGCATTCTTGAAAAAACCGTCGATAAGATCGAGCAACTTTATAATAACCCGCATAACGGGGTGACTGGTGTATCGTCTGGTTTTGCGGATCTTGATGAAAAAACGGCGGGCTTCCAGGCGGGCGATCTGATCATTGTTGCTGCGCGTCCTTCCATGGGAAAAACCACTTTTGCAATGAACCTGTGCGAATATGCCGCCCTTAATGAAGATAAACCGGTGTTGATCTTCAGTCTGGAAATGCCTTCCGAACAAATCATGATGCGTATGCTGGCCTCGCTTGGCCGCGTTGATCAAACCCGTATTCGTACCGGTAAACTGGATGATGATGATTGGGCGCGTGTTTCTTCTACCATGGGGCTAATGCTGGAAAAAGGTAAAATGTTCATTGATGACAGCTCGGGGCTGACACCAACGGAAGTGCGTAGCCGTGCCCGTCGTGTAGCCCGTGAACATGGTGGGCTGTCAATGATTATGGTGGACTATTTGCAACTGATGCAAGTACCGGCTTTGGCCGATAATCGCACCTTGGAAATTGCCGAAATTTCCCGGTCATTGAAGGCGTTGGCAAAAGAGCTGGAGATCCCGGTTATTGCTTTGTCACAGCTTAACCGTTCATTGGAGCAGCGTTCAGATAAACGTCCGGTGAACTCAGACTTGCGTGAATCTGGTTCTATTGAACAGGATGCCGACCTTATCATGTTCATTTATCGTGATGAGGTTTATCATGAAGACTCACAAGATAAAGGTGTCGCTGAGATTATTATTGGTAAACAGCGTAACGGTCCTATCGGTAAGGTCAGATTGACTTTTCAGGGACAATTTTCCCGTTTTGACAACTATGCTGGACCGCAATTCGACGAGGATTAGACCTCCGTCTGACCATTCTGGAGCGACCTTTGTCACTCCATACTCATAAGTTTATGAAGGTATTAATTGAAACCCTTTCCCAGAGCTGAAATCAGCAGTCAGGCGCTCAAACATAATTTAGCGCGCCTTCGAGAAGTAGCTCCTCACAGTAAAGTGATTGCCGTTGTAAAAGCCAATGGTTACGGCCATGGTCTTCTAAATGTTGCGAACAGTGTGCCGGATGCCGATGGCTTTGGCTTGGCGCGACTGGAAGAAGCATTGGAAATGCGAAAGGGTGGCGTTAAGGCTAAGCTGCTACTTCTGGAAGGTTTTTTCAGAAGCGAAGATTTACCTCTGCTGGTTGAGCATAATATTGATACCGCCGTGCATCATGAATCTCAGTTGCAGATGTTGGAGCAGGCGCATCTGGATAAACCGGTAACCGTGTGGATGAAGCTCGATACCGGCATGCATCGTTTGGGTTTTTCTCCTGCACAATTCCAAGAGATTTATCAGCGTTTATTGCGTTGTCCTCAGGTTGCCAAACCGATTAATTTTATGACGCATTTTGCCTGCGCTGATGAACTGCAGAAAGACTATACCGCCAAACAGCTCGCCATATTTAATGAGCTTACTCGAGATTTGCCGGGAGAACGAACAACTGCAAATTCGGCGGGAACCTTGTTTTGGCCAGCGAGCCAAGCTGACTGGATCCGCCCGGGAATTGCCTTGTATGGCGTGTCGCCGGTGGATGGTGATCGTGGTGTCAAACATGGGTTGATACCCGCTATGACGTTAGTGTCGCAGTTAATTGCGGTCAGAACACATAAAGCGGGTGACACTGTGGGTTATGGCGGTCATTGGCTGTCCGACAGAGACACCCAGTTGGGGGTGGTGGCGATTGGTTATGGTGACGGTTACCCCCGTAATGCGTTACAAGGTACGCCAGTGTTGATTAATGGCAGACGAGTCCCGATTGTTGGACGGGTTTCCATGGATATGCTGACTGTTGATTTGGGTCCGAATGCCACCGATAAAGTCGGTGATGATGCTATTTTATGGGGGCCACAGTTGCCCGTAGAAGAAGTGGCGGAAAAGATCGGTACATTTGCCTACGAACTCGTCACCAAGCTTACCCCCCGTGTTGCGGTCTGTTTAGACTGATTGAATGCATGCCCCAGAATGATGGAATCGCACAGATCCTATCGTTTCTGGGACTTTTTGCTGCCGCTATATTTCCCTCTGCTTTAGCCGGTAGGTTTTTTACTGGTGTGCTTTTTGCTCTGTATCACACTTTTTAAGTGTTCCACATTTTTTGCACAGTATTTGTCATTTTTTTGCGAAGTCTGTTTCTAGATTGCTAACGATTGCTTCAACAGAAATCTGTATGGACAACATGCAATGCTCATCAAGACAATGACAATGCTGATGATGACTCTGATCCTGACAGCTTGTGCTTCTGGAAGTCAGAACACTGCTGGTAAAAATGGCTCAGGTTCCAAAGTTTTACCCCCCGCCGGAGAACCGGTGCAACAGTTGGATGACGCGGATCCAGATGATCCTTACTACGCATTGATAGATCCCGCGGATGAGCCAGTATCAGCGCTCCCCACAGGCTCGATTTTTAATATTCATCAAGCGCAAAGTATTTATGTGGAGCAGGCTCACTTTCGGGTGGGAGACATTATTTCAGTGAAACTCGCCGAATCGACCAAAGCCAGTAAAAGTGGCAGCACTCAGATGAATAAAAGCACTGGTTTTACACTGGATCCCATCGCCGTGCCCGGTGGTAATCTGAAAATTGCCGGGAAGGAGGTGAATCTTGACCTCAGTCAGCAACAGAAATTTAAAGGTGATGGTAGTTCAAGTCAGTCCAATGATTTTGAAGGCGAGATAACCGTTTCTGTGATGAAAGTGATGAAAAACAACACACTGTTGATCCGCGGTGATAAATGGTTATTGATCAACAATGGTAAAGAGTTTATTCGGTTAACGGGCATTATCCGCGCCAAGGATATTCTGCCAGACAATACCGTGCCATCAACCAAGATAGCCAATGCCAGAATTGAATACTCTGGTAACGGTGAATTGGCTAACAGCCAACGTTTAGGTTGGCTGACTGACAAACTGAATAACCCAACCGTGTGGCCCTTCTGATGCGCTTTTTATTATTCTTCACGATCCTTTGGCTATTGACTGCATGCACTCATGAACAATTAGTGCGCTACGAGCTTGTTGCCCCTGAGCATGCTCAGGTGTTGCAGGCAACTGGCTATGCGCCGATTGCATCACAAGTCGGCCCAACTTATGAAGAAAAACTGATGCAGGCCATGGAAGCCTCCCGTTTGGATGCTTATCGGCGGTTGGCTGAACAACTCTATGGGCAGCAATTACGCGCATATACCCGTATGACTGGTGAAACGACTAACCGCAAGACCTTGGATGCCAAAGTCCAAGGTGTTGTCCGAGGGGCAAAAGTCGTCAGCCAAAACGTGCAAGGGGCTTTTTACACCACAGAGTTGTCACTTGATACCAACGTGCTGGCTGATTTGGGCTCAGTTGAAAACAAACCAATAGAGACGGAAAACAAATGGTGGTACTGAGAGCGTTGATGTTGTTACTGCTATTGCCTTGGCCAGTCACCGCTGCTTGGTATAAAGGCGTAGGCTCTGCTCCCGTTATTAATGGCAATGAAGATTATGCCAAAGAGCAAGCCGCGCGAGCAGCGCTTAGAGATGCGATTTTACAGGCGGGTGCCTCCGTGTCGCTACTCAGTGAGGTGGATGAAGGCAGCCTTAATGGCAACACCTTTCAAGTACGGGCTAACGGTCATGTTACTCAAATCCAAAAAATGGAGGAATACAGCAAGGATGATCGGGTAACTGTCACCTTACGTGCCGATATCTGGAATGATGGCGCATTATGTGAAAACCAGCATCTCACCAGTAAGTCGATCATCATGGCGCCTCTAGCGCTCGCTGACCGTGATTATGCCGGATATGGCGGTCTCAGCGATTTCCCTCAGGAAGTGTCACAACGGCTATTTTTCGAGTTTGATCAGGCTAAAGCTGATTTCTTGGCAAAAAGCTTATTGCAACACCCCTTGGCTATTGACCCCGATCGTATGTCCAATCAAGACCAGCAGCAACTGCAATATCTGTCAGAGCAATCTCGGGCGCAGTATATCGTTATGGGGCGGATCACCGATCTTGCTGTAGGCAAAGTCACTAGCGGCCTACTCAGCCGTGACAAGTTAGTGCGGGAATTTGGCATCAGCATGTATCTTATTGATGGTATCTCTGGGCTGCCAATCATGAAAAAAGATTACCACACTCGTACCTATTGGCCCTTTTCTCTCACTCAAAAGGTAGCGCCAGGGAGCGAACAGTTGTGGCAGTCAGATTATGGCTTGGAAGTCACCAGATTATTGAAAGTGGCTGTTGAAGACATGAGTGACCTCCTCAAATGTGCTCACCCTAAATCGAGGATCGTGCGTGTTGGCAGTAACACGCTGGAAGTCGCGATGGGGGGGCGTCAAGGCGTGAAGATTGGTGATATGTTCAAATTGCAATATCAGTTTAACTATGTGGATGAACAAGGGGTTAAATACGCTAACTTCAGCGACGAACAGGTAGAGTTTGAAGTGGTAAAAGTATATCCGGACCACAGCCAATTAGTGCCGTTAAATAATGACATGCCATTAGGCATACAAATTGCGTATTCCGGCGATTCCGGACACCGGTTCTTGTTTAAACCGGACACCATTATTCCTTACTTTTCTCTAGCCCTATTTTTACCCTACCTGTCCGGATTGCGCTAGTTTTCTCATGGATTCACCTTC
>NZ_JAFNJD010000030.1:0-54974 GCF_017368415.1 Shewanella sp. 4t3-1-2LB | reverse complement strand
GCCGAACACCAATGGCGACACTCATTGATGGGAAAGCGATTTGGGCTGAAAAGAATTTAGCTCAAATCTAATCTGACGGAGGCACCAGAAAAATGGGTAACTGTCAGATCAGGTCTGAGCTAGTACAGGTTAACACATTTAACAAAGCTTAATCCCGCCCTGACCTGGATATGGGATTGAAAGTTGCTCTCCCAATTTATCCTGTTCCAATTGATGTTTTATGTAATTTTGTATCTTTGAAGTATTTTTCCCCACCGTATCCACGTAATACCCTCTACACCAAAATTCTCGATTTCTATATTTAAACTTTAAATCGCCAAATTGCTCATAGAGCATCAGACTACTTTTACCTTTCAAATATCCCATGAAACCAGAAACGCTCATTTTGGGCGGTATTTCTACAAGCATATGGATATGATCTACACAGCACTCTGCTTCAAGAATATTTACATTCTTCCACTCACACAGCTTCCTTAATATTCCTCCTATTGACCTTCGTTTCTCTCCATAAAAGGCCTGTCTTCGGTATTTTGGGGCAAATACTATGTGATATTTACAGTTCCATCGGGTGTGCGCTAAGCTCTTTTCGTCCCCCATTGGGACCCCCTTTCAATTTTGTTTAACTCTTGCAGTTGCCAGACCGCAAGTCGTTTTAACAAATTGAAAGGGGTTTTATAACTGACTCATAGCTGAAAGCTTAACGGAACCCCCAGCCTAGCTGGGGGTTTTCATTGCCACAACAAAATGGCAGCATAAGTGCTGCCATCAACGAATGAACAGGATTTAAAAGCAGATTCAGGCGGGCAATTCGATACCCATTTCACGCATTTTGGCCATCTTGTATCTCAAAGTACGCGCACTGATCCCCAGTTTCTCAGCAACCAACTTACGACTGCCATTACACTGATTAAGGGTCTCGAGAATAATCATATGCTCCTGTGCCTTAAGTTCATCACCCAAGCCATCGGGAGTGTCTGCACTCACCTCGTTAGCCAATGCCACATCCTGTAAGTCGATGACAATATCCGTCGCGTCAATCAACTGATTACGATGTAGGATTAGCGCCCGCTGGATCACATTATCTAGCTCTCGAACATTGCCGGGCCAACGGTGGCTCAGTAAACGCCGTATCGCACTGTCGGAAAATTCCGGCATCGGCTGAATACCGCTGATGCTCGCATGTCGTTGCAACAGATGTTTGGCCAATGGCACTATGTCACCGGGGCGCTGGCACAAGGCTGGCCATGACAGTGGAAATACATTGATGCGATAGTAAAGGTCTTCACGAAAATCGCCTTTTGCCACCATCTCTTTTAAATCTCGGTTGGATGTTGCCAAGACCCGGACATCCAGTTTAATGGTTTTGCGGCCGCCCAAACGCTCCACTTCCCGCTCCTGCAGCACTCGCAACAGTTTGGCTTGCAAGCCAAGATCCATTTCGGAGATTTCATCCAACAACAAGGTGCCGGACTGTGCCTGTTCAAATTTCCCCGGACACGCCTGATAAGCGCCAGTAAACGCGCCTTTTTCGTAACCAAACAGGGTTGCTTCCAACATGTTTTCAGGAATCGCCGCACAGTTGATCGCCACAAACGGAGCGTCCACCCGAGGACTTTTCTGATGGATATACCTGGCCAACACTTCTTTCCCTGAACCACTAGGGCCAAGGATCATTACAGACGCATCAGATGCGGCAACTCGACTGGCGAGCTCCAGTAATGCCACACTTTTTTCATCTGCAACCACCGGTGCGCCAGCACTGGCTTTAGGCCGTAAATAGCGGCTGACCTGATTCAGTAACACCTCAGGCGCAAATGGCTTTGCGAGATAATCAACGGCGCCAAGCTTTATAGCGCTAACGGCACTGTCAATAGTGGCATAAGCAGTCATCAGTAATACTGGCACGGATGAATGGTACTGTTTCAGATAATCCAGTAGTCCCATGCCGCCAATACCTGGCATCTGTACATCACTGATCACCATATCAAACTGACATTTTTTCAGCGCAACAATGGCTTCTTCAGCACTCGCTACATCCACACATTGATAACTGGCCATCTGTAAAGTGTCCAGCAATGCTTCCCGTAGCGAAACATCGTCCTCTACCAGTAAGATCCGGATATCGTTCATGCGTGGTTATCTCCAGAGGTGTTGCTGTCAATAAGTGGGAATGTCAGTGTAAAACTGCAGCCCTGACCGGGTTCACAACTGAGCGATAACTGGCCGCCGTGACTTTTCACTACCGACTGCACCACCGCCAACCCTAGACCGGTACCATGCGTTTTTGTGGTATAAAAAGGTTCAAGCACTTTGCGCTGAAGCTTTTTATCCAGTCCATGACCATTATCTGCAACCGTCAAGCTAACAGTGTTGGTTGTACGGATAACCTGCAGCACAATCTTGGAAGATTCGGCTTCAACGCTGTTCATCACCAAATTATTAATGGCGGAACTGAGCCCATGCAGGTTTGCCAAGATTTCACCATCACTTAAAATATCAGCTTCTAGGACGACTCGACGTTTCTCACAAATGGGTTCACAGTTCATCATCACTTGTTGTATCACATCTGACATGTGAACTCTTTCACCCAGCTGTTCCTGTTTACCTTTGGCAATTAGCAACATGTCATTTACCTGCCGCTCAAGCTCACCAAGGCGATCGAGCAGTTTTTCTTGAAAACGATGACGGGAAGATTGCTCAAGGCGAGGATTGCCTAGATTGGCCGCATATAATAAAGCAGCAGATAATGGCGTACGGATCTGGTGCGCCAGATTGGCCACCATCTTCCCCAAGGCTGACAAACGTTGCAGATGAGATAAATTCTGTTGAAGCAGACGGGTCTCGGTCAGGTCAGTGATCATTATCAGTTGCCCCGGTTCAGGCGTTAGCGGCGTTATCGCGAGTTTCACTCGCCGACCTTTGCGCAATGACACCTCATGACCATCATCTTTGCGGGGAGCAAATGAGCGATTAATAATGCTGAGCCAGCGCTCACCCACCAACGGGATATCCAATAACGATTCGGCCACCGGATTGGCGTCAGTCACAATACCATCACCATTGAGGATAACCACACCGGACGGCATTGCCTGCAGTATATGCTCCATCCGGTTGGACATGTTGGCGGCTTCCTTTACTTGGATCCACTCACGTCCACGATGGGAGATTGTTTCCAACTGAGCCAGCGGTAGAGCAGCCATAAGAACCCCGTCAAAAAAATGCTGTTAACGAGGTTAAGCATATTCTATGCCGAAAAATAACCTTTAATAATCAATAGGATTAAGACTATTCTTTGCTCATTCCGTACTTGCGCATCTTTTCAACCAATGTGGTACGGCGGATCCCCAGCATCTCCGCGGCGCGGGCAACCACATTGTCCTGTTGATCCAGCGCTTGGCGGATCATGTCAATTTCCAACTCTGCCAGTAGATCTTTGAGGTTAACACCTTCTGGTGGTAATTCGCTCGGGAAACGGGTTTCAGGAATTTCTACCGGTTCGTCATCACTGAAAATGGAGGCCAGCGCATCCCGCTCTTGCATCTCTTCACTGACATCCACAGAATACTCTGGGCCATCAATATGGCGATACTTCACCGGCAGGTCATTCACATCAACCAACCCACCTGGGTATAGAATCGTCAAACGTTCAACGAGATTGGACAATTCCCTGACGTTACCAGCCCAACCATGTTCTTTAAGCGAATCGATGGCGCGTTGTGTAAAGCGTACTCGCCCTTTCCCTTCGTTAAAGACCCGGCTGACCAATTCTTGCAACAACAGCGGAATGTCATCTTTACGTTCTGTCAGCGGTGGCATTTCTATCGGAAAAACGTTGAGACGATAGTACAAGTCCTCGCGAAACTCGCCAGCTTCAATCATCGCTTCCAGATTGCGGTGAGTTGCCGCCACAACTCGCACATTTGCCTGAATGGCCTTCGCTCCACCAACCCGTTCAAATACACGTTCCTGCAATACTCGCAACAATTTAACTTGCATCTGCAGCGGCATATCACCAATCTCATCCAGGAACAAAGTACCGCCTTCGGCCAACTCAAAACGACCTTTACGAGCACTGATAGCACCGGTAAACGAGCCTTTTTCATGACCAAATAACTCACTTTCTAACAATTCTGGAGGGATGGCACCACAGTTGACGGGGATAAACGGGCCATCTCGACGATCAGACAAATAATGAATATTACGGGCCACCACCTCTTTACCCGTCCCAGAAGGGCCAGTTACCAACACAGTAGCTCCCGATTCGGCAACCTGATTAATCAGATGCCGCACATGGGCAATACCGTCACTGCGACCAACCAAACTCCGGAAAAGTTTAGTTTGATTAGCACTGGTAGGTACTTGAGGACGCTTTATCTGACCAAAGACCTGGCAGTAATGCAGCAGTTCGGTGACCTGAGCATAACTCAACGGCTCGTCAATGTTTCCGAGGATATTAGACGCCGTGAGGTCAAACTTGCCATAGCTAAGAATAGGTTGCCACGGGAGTCGGCCTATCAAGGTATTGAGCCAGGATTCATCTAGAGACTCAGGAAGTATAACTAAGGCCCGGCAACGTAACTCGGGAGTCAGTCGTTCAGCCACATCTGCCGTGATGACATCCACCTGTTCCCCAATAAATTCCAACACACAGGATAGGCGACTGGAACGCTCTGATGGATTACCGACAAGTAAAATTCGTTGATCTGTTTGCATCATTCAGTAGGCCGCTACGGTCTGATAATTATAGGTAATTACTTAATCTAATTGTTTTTGTGTGTCCAAAACCCAGGGAGAGACACATGTTATTATTCACGTTTATAGCGAAAGCCACAGCCATGCTGAATATTGTATTATCGGCAGGACATAAGCAACCCCGCGATCGATTTTATGTCTCAAACATTAAGATTTTAGACCAAATACAGCAGGCGCTCTGGAAGAAGTGTCAAAAATATGGCGAACGTAAAAAAACAGGCACCGATTTGGGTGCCTATTTTTTACAATCTTTAGCGTTTAAGCATGTTCTTTGTTGGCTGTAAGATAGTGTTTATCCGCAGGGATGGCGTCCCACGCTTCCTTTATTTCCCGTAGCAACACCGCAACATCATCAAGCGCTTGGAAATCGTTATTAGCATTGGCTTCAGTAATCCGCCGCAGCATAAAATCATATAGCTGTCCCAGATTAGCCGCAATTTCTCCGCCTTCATCCATTACCAGAGAATTCTTCAATCCCTGAATAATACCGATAGCCTTCCCTATTAAAATTCCTTTTTGGGCAAAATCATGTTGTTCCATAGCCGCTTTTGACTGAGCAATACGCTCCAAAGCACCATTAAATAACATCTGTGTAATCTTATGCGGAGATGCATCAGCCAATTGGCTTTCAAGTGATACTTTGCGGTAAGACTGTATAGAGCCTCTCATCTTATTACCTACCTTTGTGCATCTAGGGTTTTATATAAATCCAACTTGCGCTCATTACGTTTTTTAGCCACCAGAGTATCCCCGTAATGTTTCCTGAAAACCATCATGTGGCGCTCATAATCCTGCGTCAAACGCTGTTGCTGTAGTAATTCTTGCCGATCTTCATCAACCGTTGTAGGTAACCACTGCCGTAATAATTTTTGACGCTGTAGCAAAAGATCTTGCAAAGTTTGCACCAGTTTTTCAGCCTCGTCTAAATTATCCGTTAAAACCGGCTGTATCTCTTTAAACGCTTCAGCGATTTGCTGGTTCACCTGTTCTAAAGCCACAATCACCTGGGACATTTCCTTTGTTGTAAATCGCTAGTTCTTATTGGACGACACCAGACCAGGCAATGAAGCAAGACGGTCAGAAATCATACTATTTTGCGAATTTAACTGCCCGACCATCAAGTCCATGGCATTGTATTGTTTGGTCAAACGGGCCTGATAAGCCTGCATTTTAAGATCCAATTGCTCTCGTTGATCACCTATACGATCTAATTGGTTGTTCAATGAGTCATTACGGCTATCAAGAATGCCGCCCGTTTGCGTATAAGCATCACCAATACTCTGCAATTTTGCCGCAAAGCCAGTATCTTCGGTGGTGAAAAACGCCGAGACTTGCGAGGGATTTTTTTCTAGCGCCGCGGATAGCTTATCATCATCAATTTCCAACGTACCATCACGGGTAGTACTAATTCCCAGATTGGTTAATGCGGTAGTCTTACCATCGCCGGTGTCAAACATAGATGAAATTGCAGTGCGGAATTGCGACTGAATACTACGAATCGTTGAATCACCTAGCAATACAGCCGCTTTTTCAGTATCCGCGTTGTAGCTGGACAGATTTGACACTGTGGTCATCATGGAGTTATAGGCATCCACAAAATCTTTAATTGCACTTTTCGGGGTAGCTGTGTCCTGCGAAATTGTTAACGTTGAAGATTTATTAACATCAGCATCGGTCAGATTTAAGGTTACCCCAGTAATCGCATCGTCTACAGTATTAGAGTCTGAAGTCACCTTTAAGCCATCGACATAAATAATCGAATCTTTGGCAGACTGCAATGTGGTCATAGTGAAGGTATTGGTGAGTGCAGCTTCGCTGTCAGCAGATGTCGCAACCTGGATTTGATTGTCTGTACCCGTTTTGTTGGATGTCAGTACCAATTGAGCGCCGCTATCGCTATTAACAATGGTCGCGGTAATGCCAACGTTGTCTTCTGACGAATTAATTTTCTTGACAATATCTTGAAGCGAGTCTGTTGCCGCAACATCAACGTTAAAACTGTCGCCATTAACCGTAAATGCAACAGAACCACTACCGATCCCGGCCGTAACATCGCTCACCGCCGCAGAACCCAGTTTTTGGCTTTCTGCAAGCTGCTCAACAACCACCTTATAACTACCCGCTACGGCATCAGTAGAAGCGGTAGCAGTCAAGTAATCATTATTGGAAAGTTTGGCTTTAAAACCACCGAAAGTATCGGTTTTAGATAATGGCGATAACTTATCCAAAAAACCGGATATAGCACTTTTCAATGAACCAATTGCAGAGACTTTGGCGGTGATAGTCGCCTGATCAGCATCCAGTGCGGCAGTTTTAGGCGCTTTTTCTGCATTGACCAACGCGGTCACGATGCCGCTGATATCAAGCCCTGAACCAAGACCATTTGCCGTTAAGCTTGCCATCTCTACCTCCGGTTCGTTAACGAGTTTATGCGTTAACGCTTTAATCTGTTGTCCTAAACAATAACAGTCAAGCTTTTAAGCTTCTGTTTTCATTAACAATCCGGCAATCTCTGACATCTTCTCAGCTAAATCCAACGCTTCTTGCGAAGGTATCTGTCTAATCAAATCACCAGAATCAACATCTATCACACTGACTACTGGCATGCCATCTTGCTCATCAACCCGAAATTGCAACCCTTTGCGCATCATGGACATGGTTGCCGTCAGGTCATCAGTCACTTGCTGCAATGAATCTTTACTCACTTCTTCGTCAGACGTGTTATTTGTTGACGGATCTGAGGATTGCAGCCCTGTAGCATTTTTTTCAGCAACAATCATGCCATTAACAACTGCAGGTGCAGACTTACCACTGTCTGACACAGCATCTGCTTGTGGGGCCTTTTTTATTGCAACACTTGCCGCTGCTTGCAAGCCCAAATCTGCATTAAATGATAGTTCACCGTTCATTTGTCCGCGTCCCACACTTGATAACACCTGAGACATCCCAACTTCAAGTATTAACGCTAGCTATAATCTAAGCAATAAAGGGGAGTGCATCAATGCCCTCCCCCTTTGCGTGTGTCGTTGTCCGTACCAGTAGCGATTACAGCAGAGACAGCGCTACCTGTGGCAACTGGTTCGCCTGAGCCAACATCGCAGAAGAGGTCTGTGACAAGATCTGCTGTTTGGTCATATTGGCGGTTTCTTTGGCAAAATCCACATCCTGCACACGGCTACGGGCGTCAGATACGTTAGTGGAAATGTTGCTCAAGTTATTAACGGTAAAACCTAAACGGTTTTGTACCGCACCTAAGTCCGCACGTTGACTATCAATACTGGCAATTGCACCATCAATGATATCCAGTGCTGATTGAGCACCATCAGCAGTCCCAATATCGATAGTGCTGACCGCATGTAAGGTTGAAGTTGCAGCAGCGCCTGCTTCGCCTCCTGAAAAACTAAATGCTTTTGAGGAGCTAAGTTCTACGACACCATTTACAGTACCTGCAGAAGTAGCATCATAGCCAGCCCCTACAGCTGTGCCATCAATGACTGATTTCAACGTTGCAGTAGGCGCTGTACCACCAGTAAAAGATACTGCGCCGAAAGCTAAATCTTTACCATCTTTTTGAGTTATCTGTAAGCTACCATTCACAATTTCAGCAGAAACACCGGTATCTGCAGAATCTTTATTTATTTGACTAACAACATCGGCGTAACTAGTCGCCCCTGAAACCGTAGCACCACCGACGGTAAATCCAACGTCTGAGGCGCCATCAAAGTTTAACGCCAACTCAGCTGTATTACTCGCTCTTGCCGTAACACCTGCACCGCTTTTATTAATAGCTGCAGCGATGGTGGAAGCATCATCAGTTGCCGAAGTAGCTATATTAGTTACAACACCAGTTGCAGGGTCAGTTATCGTAAAACCCGCATTTGTATAAGCAGCCGTGCCATCATCAACCACGCCAGCAACAGTTCCTACCGATGCGGCAACTTTTTCACCACCAATGCTTTGTGCATTCACGTTACCTAACGTCACTGAAATGGTTTCATTGGCATTGGAACCAACTTGGAAAGATTTAGTACCAAACGAACCATCCAGTAATTTTTGTCCGCCAAAGGCAGTAGTATCAGAAATACGGGTCAATTCATCTTGTAAGGAAGTAATCTCTTTCTGCATTGCGGCACGGTCATCGGCAGAGTTAGAGCCATTAGCGGACTGCAATGACAAGTCACGCATACGCTGTAGAATGTCAGTCGAAGTCTGCATGGCACCTTCTGCGGTTTGCGCAATAGAGATGCCGTCGTTAGCGTTACGTTGTGCCACATCCAACCCGTTGATCTGACTGGTCAGACGGTCAGAGATCTGCAACCCGGCAGCATCATCTTTAGCGCTGTTAATGCGCAAACCAGAGGACAAACGCGCCATTGAAGTCTGCAATGCACTGTTGGCGTTGTTCAGGTTCTTTTGTGAGCTCAGAGAGGTCACGTTGGTATTTACGGTAATGGCCATAGTATTGGTTCCTCATATTACCTGGTTGACTGCTGCCTGAGCCGTTCAGCCAGGCGGAGCTTATTGGATACACTCACTGTAACGGCGAGAGGAAAACAAACTTTAGGCAATTTTTCTAAAAATTTTTGGTAATAAAAAAACTGATATAAAACAAAGATAAATGAACTATATCTTGACCAAAAAAAAGAATGCCGACAATTTGTCGGCATTCAAGAAAACTAGATCAAAATGCAGCGTTAGCCCTGTAGCAACTGTAAAGCCACTTGCGGCAACTGGTTCGCCTGAGCCAACATCGCAGATGAGGTCTGGGTTAAAATCTGCTGTTTGGTCATGGTGGCTGTCTCTTTGGCAAAATCTACATCCTGAATACGACTTCTCGCGTCCGAAACGTTAGTAGAAATATTGCTTAAGTTATTGATAGTGAAGCTCATGCGATTTTGCACAGCGCCAAGGGCTGAACGTTGACTATCAATACTGGCAATTGCACCATCAATGATATCCAGTGCTGATTGAGCACCATCAGCAGTCCCAATATCGATAGTGCTGACCGCATGTAAGGTTGAAGTTGCAGCAGCGCCTGCTTCGCCTCCTGAAAAACTAAATGCTTTTGAGGAGCTAAGTTCTACGACACCATTTACAGTACCTGCAGAAGTAGCATCATAGCCAGCCCCTACAGCTGTGCCATCAATGACTGATTTCAACGTTGCAGTAGGCGCTGTACCACCAGTAAAAGATACTGCGCCGAAAGCTAAATCTTTACCATCTTTTTGAGTTATCTGTAAGCTACCATTCACAATTTCAGCAGAAACACCGGTATCTGCAGAATCTTTATTTATTTGACTAACAACATCGGCGTAACTAGTCGCCCCTGAAACCGTAGCACCACCGACGGTAAATCCAACGTCTGAGGCGCCATCAAAGTTTAACGCCAACTCAGCTGTATTACTCGCTCTTGCCGTAACACCTGCACCGCTTTTATTAATAGCTGCAGCGATGGTGGAAGCATCATCAGTTGCCGAAGTAGCTATATTAGTTACAACACCAGTTGCAGGGTCAGTTATCGTAAAACCCGCATTTGTATAAGCAGCCGTGCCATCATCAACCACGCCAGCAACAGTTCCTACCGATGCGGCAACTTTTTCACCACCAATGCTTTGTGCATTCACGTTACCTAACGTCACTGAAATGGTTTCATTGGCATTGGAACCCACCTGGAATGTCTGAGTGCCATAAGTACCATCCAACAGTTTCTGCCCCCCAAACGAGGTAGTGTCAGAAATACGGGTCAATTCGGCTTGCAGTGCTGAGAGTTCTTTCTGCATTGCGGCACGGTCATCGGCAGAGTTAGAGCCGTTAGCTGACTGCAATGACAAGTCACGCATACGCTGCAGAATGTCAGTCGAAGTCTGCATGGCGCCTTCCGCCGTCTGAGCCACGGAAATACCGTCGTTGGCGTTACGCTGCGCCACATCCAGACCGTTGATCTGGCTGGTCAAGCGGTTAGAGATCTGCAACCCGGCAGCATCATCTTTGGCGCTGTTGATGCGCAAACCAGAGGACAAACGCTCCATTGAGGTCTGTAATGCATTGTTTGAGCTGTTCAGATTTCTCTGTGACTTCAATGAGGTCACATTGGTATTAACAGTAATAGCCATGTAAAGTTCCTCTTCCTAGTTTTCACGCCAAGACTTGGAGCTTGGCTAGCTTTGTTAACAAATTTCTATCTTTGCCAGATCTGCCATTCGCTGGTTAAGCGGTAATCAAAGCTGGCCACCGTTATAAATAATCAAACAACGAAACCTTTCCTACCTGACTGAACAGGGTTGAAACCGCGTTCATCGCTAGTTGTTGTTTCTGGTATTCAGATACTGCCGAGGCATAATCCAAGTCTTGCAACACCGACAATGCCGAGTTATTCACCAACGTGGTATCAGCGTGGTTACTAGAATAGTTATCCAAGCTGCTAAGGCTGGTGCCGCTCTGACTACGACCAATACGGATCTGATCGACGCCGCTATCGAAATTATTCAAAAGCTGTGCCAACTGTGATTGACCTGCCGGAGTATTGATGGCATTGCCGTTTTCAAACAGATCAATTGCCTGCTGCACTGTGTCAAAAATACTGACAGTGGCTTTGGGCGAGATAGAGAAGCTGTCACCTACGCTGGGCTGCCCATCGATAGAGACATCTATCCCATTGAAAGATATTGTATTTGTAGGGTCAAAATTGTTGACTGTGGTGACTAAGTTACTGGCAGAATCATAGACTTCTACATCCATGCCGCCGCTGCCGTTATCGACGAAATTAAAACTGTAACTGTCTGCTACATAAGTCGCTGGGTCAGCAATTTTTGCTGACGTTATGGTGAAGTCCCCTGTTTGAGCCGTCGAATAATTGACACCAAAATCCCCCATCGCGTTGGGGGCATTCATAAATGCGGCATCACCGGCAATGTTAGTGGGCATCGCAACCCCCGTCGCGACTAATGCAGTACGGACATCGCTGTTACCGCTGTACACCATGTTGCCGGCATTATTAAAAGCAAACGGTTGGGTATCGCTGTTGGTACCCGCGAACAGATAGTTGCCTGACTCATCCTGCGAATTGGCAATTGTTTGCAGCTGTTCCAGACTATGACGCATTTCATCGGCAATACTTTGCCGCTCTTCATCGGAGTAAGAACCATTCACCGCCGCCAACATGCGGTCGCGAATTGACATTGACAAGGTTTCTGCATCCCCGAGCTGACTTTCCGTCACTGACAAGTGTTTGGTCGCATAATCGATATTCTTCTGAAATTGTTGGATCAATGAATTCTGCTGAGTCAGGTTATCAATGCCAATTGCAGCCACAGGATCATCTCCTGCGGTATTCACCCGTTTACCGCTGGCAAGCTGATCCATCAGCTTACTGGTCTGAGTCTGCCCACGGTTAAGGTTGGAAATGTTTTGATTGAACATCTGTGCGGTGGATATACGCATGTTCATCACTCCTACTGAACCGCATTGAACAATGTGTCAAAAATGGTATTGGCCGTCGTCATGACTCGTGCAGAAGCCATATATGCCTGCTGAAACTTCATTAGATTGGCGGCTTCTTCATCAAGGTTGACGCCCGATTCTGATTGCACTCGGTTATAAGCTTGGTCGTATATGCTCTGGGCTGAATTCATGCTGACTTCCGCGGCCTTAGTCTGGCTACCAACACCCAATTTGGTTTGCTGAAACACATCCGCTAATGTGGCTTTGCCACCTTCCATTATTTTACTGTCGGCCAGATCGGCCATAGCGACCGCATTGCTGTTGTCACCCACAGCAAAACTCAAATCAAAAGTGAATGAATCAGTGCCACCTGACAGTGAATCCAACTGGAAGGTAAAACCGTTGTCACTGATCTGAGGCGGATTGCCAGTAGCAGCGCCAGAACTCACAACGGTACCTGAGGCATCCAACGCCTGATAAGTTGGCGGGGCAACAGAGGAATCAATGGTGTATGTCAGTTCGGTTCCGGTCTTAGGAAAAGTCGCAGCATTACGATTATCAATACTGACCAGCGATAGTTTAGTATTGCCGCTGTTAGCCGCATCAGCACTAATTTTAGGTGCCGCCGCCGCTAACCCTTTAGGATCCTTCATTACTACCTGCAGAGTTCCCGCAGCATTGGCTGTGGGGCGAACTTCAAAGCGATCACCCGCCGCTAATGCCCCGGAATTAATATTGATGGAAAAACCATCAGCGCCTTCCAAGGCCGTGCCGTTAAGCGTCAAATTCATCACGGCACCCGTCTGGTTGTTGGTAAGTTCATAAGTGCCACTGCTGGTATAACGCAGCAGGTAACTGTCGCCAGTCAACGCCCCCACATCATTCAAGGTAGCACCGAGTACCGCAGTACCTGTATTGTTGGAATATGCGCCCACCCGCCCCTGAGCCATGAGCGGATCGTTAATATCGGTAAAAATATTCTGACCAACCTGACCATTCAGATCGAACCCTTTTGCCTGCAAACTGTTAAAGGCATCAGCCACACCAAGTGCCATCTGCCCCAGTTGCTGAGAAGCTGGCTGTAGCGTGTTGTCTCGATAGTCATAAAGCGCCCCGAGCTGACCGCCAAGTTTAGCGGGATCCACCTTCAGCGTACTGTTGCCTAGGGTGTAGGTCAGATCTGATTCTGTTGGGTAAGGATCGCCGGTAGTGGTTCCCATTGACATGGCAACTTCACCGGATACCAGCATAAAAGAACTGCCCATCATGATGCTGCGACCACCGTTATCCAGCGGAATCACGTTGACTTCGGCGTATTGGCTCAGTTCTTTGATCAATGCATCCTGTTTATCAAGCAGTTGTGGATCAGGCGTATCTGTTTTCATCAACTCTTTATTGATGTTGGCCATTTCGGTACTGATTTCATTAATGCGGTCGGTGATGCCAGAGATCTCATCGTTAGTCTGGCGCGCCTGGCTATTAAGGTACCCATCCATCTGGTTGAAATTGGAGGCCAGTTGTTGCGCTGAACCCAGCACTGTCTGCCGGATACCGGTGTCAGATGGTTGATCCGCCAAATCGTTCACACTGGAGAAAAATGAATCCAATGAAGATGTTAGCGTACTGCCATTTTTAGAAAGCAGTTCATCCAATTCACTCAGTTTGTTATAACGGATTTCTGCCGTACTTAGCGCCGTCTGGCCTATGCGTAGTTCTCGTGCTGCATAGTCGTTGTAGATACGTTTGACATCAGCGACATAGGTGCCGGTACCATAGTAATTCCCGCCCATGTATTGGGAGTTCTGGCTAGCCTGAGTCGCCACCTGCCGGTTGTAACCTTCGGTGTTTATATTGCTGATATTATTACTGGTCACCCCGATTTGAGACTGGGCAGCCAGCACCCCAGTACGGGCGATGTTCAACAAATCAACAGCCATGCTCCAAACTCCCGTTGTCGGCGGTGGTTACTGACCCCCCGCCCCCTGAATAAACTGTCCAAAATCGCTTTTGATGCTTTGCAGCACTTTCATCACCTTGCTGGCGTACTGCGGATCTGTGGCATACCCGGCCTCAGCCAAACCGCGCACATATTTTGCCGGTTCAGCCGCCACTTCACGGGCTTTGCTGTAACGTTCATTCTGCGAAATCAACGCCACATAATCTTTAAAGCTATCCTTCAGATTGCCGTAAACCCTAAACGCAGCGTTTTCACGCACTGGAGTGCCCCGTTCATATTCCATCGTAGTTGCGTTAGTGCTGTTACCTGACCAGCGACTATCAGCCTTGATGTTGAACAGGTTATTGCTGGGACGTCCATCTGCCGTTTTGACCATTTTCTGTCCCCATCCGGTTTCCAGCGCCGACTGAGCCAACAACACTTCGGGTGAAGTCCCCAGTTTTTCCGCGGCTTCACGGGCATAGGGATATAGCACCTTCACAAAATCTTCCTGTGAGCTGATACTACCGCTGTCCTGCGGCAATGCTTTGCCGGTGAGGATGCTATCAAGGGTGTCGTAGTCCAATCCCCCTGTCGGCGGCTGCGGTAATGCTGTCGTTGCACTAACACTCGCCGTATCAGTCGCAGTGTTATTAGCTCGCACTGGGGCGACGGTTCTGGTCTGCCTCGAAAAATGCAACGCGGGTTCAGCGATTTCAGCTGGCGCCTCCGGCTGACGATGCGTTGCGTCTTGCGCCGATGTCATGTGTAGTGGCCCCTGAGCGTTTCGCAACACCGATGCTGGCGTAATCCCTGAATCCTGCGGATCTAGCTGTTGCACCATCAAATCTGCTAGTCCCAGCATGCCTTTTCTTGATAAATCGACCGACATCTGTTGATCGTGCATTTGCTCATAGAACTTGGTGTACTGTGAGTTCAGCGGATTATCTGTCTCAAACGCTTCATTCGCCTCGCGCATGCTTTTCATCAGCATCTGCACAAAAATACTTTCAAACTGCTGCGCCACTTCCTTCAGCGCAGACTTCTGATCTTTCTGGGCCTTTGCGCGCAAATTATCCAAGCCCGCGATGTCCAGAAATTGTGAAGAGTTTGAAAGTTGATCCATTGTGGGTTCCAGACCGTCAACAATCAGATAACGATAAGCTCACCATGCAAAGCGCCGGCCACTTTTAATGCTTCGAGAATCGCCAAAACATCAGAGGGAGCCGCACCGACCATATTCACGGCGCGCACCAGTTCATCCAAGGTAGTGCCAGGATTGAACAGGAACATACGGCGGTTCTGCTGCGACACATCAATAGTGCTGTTAGGTGTTACCGTGGTATTGCCGCCCGCCAATGCGTTGGGTTGCGAAACTTGGGCATTTTCTGCGATAGTCACGGTTAATCCGCCATGCGTAATCGCGGCAGGTAGCAGGCGCACATCTTTGCCAACCACAATGGTGCCGGTACGGGAATTAACGATAACTTTTGCCGATTCATCGGCTGGCACGACCTGAATATTTTCCAGTGTGGCAAGGAAGGAAACCCGCTGCGCCGGATCTCTCGGAGCGCTGACCTGAATGGAGGCGGCGTCCAGCGGTCTCGCCATCCCTGGGCCAAGCAAGTTATTGATGGCGTCCGCCGTCCGTTTGGCCGTATCAAAATCGGCACTGCGCAGGTTAAACGTGAGGTAGTCACCAGTCGCGAACGGGCTAGCAACCTCTCGTTCTACGATAGCGCCATTGGGAATGCGGCCCACGGTAGGCGTGTTATTCACCACTTTGGAACCATCCATACCGTCGGCACTGAAACCACTTACCACTAGGCTCCCTTGAGCAATCGCATACACGTTACCGTCAACACCACGTAAGAATGTCTGCAACAAACTGCCACCGCGCAAACTTTTGGCTTCTCCAATGCTAGACACGGTGACATCTATCATCTGCCCAGGCTTGATAAATGCCGGCATATCTGCATGCACCGCCACCACGGCACTGTTTTTGATTTTTGGTCGAACACTATCCGGCAGATTGATACCAAAGTTCTTCAACATGGTTTTGAATGTCTGCTCGGTATAACGGGTCTTTTCCCCTGTTCCCGGCAAGCCCACCACAAGGCCATAACCAATCAGCTGGTTTTCACGCACACCCTGAATATCAGCAATATCTTTGATGCGCTCGGCCTTTACCGGCAGGCACAACAACAATCCGAATAGCAGCCACCATGAATTTTTCATCTTTGTTCTCCCTAGAAAGGCCACCAGTCAGACAAAAAGAATTTGCTCAGCCAGCCCACTTTCTGTGAGTCAGCAAAGGTTCCTGTGCCGCTGTACTGGATCCGAGCATTAGCAACCCGAGGGGACTGCACGGTATTTTCTGTGGTGATGTCCTGCGGTCGTACAATGCCGGTAATGCGGATAAATTCATCACCATTATTGATGGTGATCCATTTTTCACCGCGTACCACCAAATTGCCGTTACCCAACACCTGAATGACGTTGGCGGAGATCTCACCTGACAAACTGTTGCTCTGGGCTGTGTCTGCCGAGCGCTTGGTATCCATGCTGTCGCTGTAACCTAAATCCAATGACTTGCCATTAATGGTGACATTGCTTCCTGCTGCCGTCAGCGGATTGACGGTCAGGTTGGAACCTTTAGCAATCTTATTGCCAGCACTTTTTTTTGCCTGTGTAGATTCCACTAATTGAATAGTAACAATGTCACCAATGCGGTGCGCCTTGAGATCGGAAAACAGCGGCGTAGCTCGATTGTTAGTGTATATCGAGCCAGTTGGTACCAGCGGCGTAGTGTTGTCCTCTGGGTAAACCGGCGCGTAGTAGGGATCATCCGCAATAGGTTTCTGCTGGCTTGAAGCACAGGCGCCAAGCAATAGTACTGGCAATAATTTAATTAGCAGCTTCATGACCTTACCCCATTAAAGGTTCTGGTTTACGTAGGCCAGCATTTGGTCAACCGCTGAGATAACCTTAGAATTCATCTCATAAACTCGTTGACTCTCAATCAGGTTCACCAACTCTTCAGTCACATTGACGTTAGAGGTTTCCAGCGAGCCCTGCCGTATACTGCCCAAACCATCCAGAGACGGCGTCCCCTGCACCGGAGTACCACTCGCACCGGTTTCCAAATACAGGTTTTGCCCAATAGGTTGTAAACCTGATGGGTTAATAAAATCCGACATGGTCAGTTGCCCCACCACTTGGTTTTCAGCATTTCCTGGAATTTTTACCGAAACTTCGCCTTCTTCCGACACTGTGATACTGGTGGCGTTATCTGGGATAGTGATACCCGGCTGCAACACATAACCTTCCCCTGAAGTTACCATTTGACCGGTATCATCTAAGGTAAACTGCCCGTTTCGGGTATAGGCGGTAGTGCCGTCCGGCATCTGGATCTCAAAGAAACCTGGACCTTGAATCATCAGATCCATGGAGTTGTCAGTGGTTTCCATATTCCCTTGGGAAAAGATCTTCTGGGTCGATACCACCTTGGTACCCGCCCCTAAATTAAGACCATTAGGGAGTTTGGTATTGGCGGCGCTGATACCACCAGCCTGGTTGACGGTCTGATACAACAGATCTTCAAACACCGCCCGCCCTTTTTTGTAGCCGACGGTGCTAGCATTAGCGACGTTGTTGGAAATCACCGAAATATCGGTCTGCTGGGCATCAAGGCCAGTCTTACTGATCCATAAAGCGGGATGCATAATCGTTACTCCTAGCTAATGCGTACTAAGGCCGCAGCTGACTTATCATTGTCTTCTGCCGTCTTCATCATTTTTACCTGCAGCTCGAACTGGCGTTGCAGACTGATCATATTGACCATCTCCTCCACCGGACTGACATTACTGCCCTCAACTGCGCCACTGACCACATTAACTGCGGCATCCGCAGCGGCAGGTTGGCCATTCAGCGTGCGAAATAAACCATCTTCACCACGCATCAGATTGCTATTGCCTGGATTGACCAACTTGATGCGACCCACATTTTCTATCACTTCAGGGGTTGCCCCCTGGGGTCTGACAGATATCGTGCCATCAGTGGCGATCTCTAACTTCTGGATAGGTAATGGGATATTGATTGGACCGTTATCCCCCATCACCAGATGCCCACTGCTGTTGCGTAGCATGCCATTAACGTCAATATTCAAACTCCCAGCACGGGTGTATGCCTCACTGCCATCATCAGCCTGCACCGCTATCCACCCTTGATCTTTAACAGCAATATCCAAGTTCCGGCCGGTGGTTTGTAACGGCCCTGATTTATAATCAGAAGATGGCAATTCAGTCATCGAAAAAACTCTGGTAGGCAAGCCTTCGCCAAATGCCTGCATAGCTCTCGCCTGCGCCATATCAGCCTTAAAGCCATCGGTATTGGCGTTTGCTAGGTTATTTGCCCGTACTGCCAGCGCATCCATATTCTGTTTAGCGCCAGTCATTGCGATGTAGAGAAATTTGTCCACCAGTTGCCCCGTCAAAAAATGAGCTTATTCTGGATTAAGCAAACTTCATGCCATTGAATTGCACGGTTTATAAGGAAGGTAAAATAAAGAAAAACAACATGTTGTAAAAACAATAAAAGAAAGGCGGCAAGGCATTGCCGTTATAGACAATACCGTTACCGCCCACGGAGAGAAATTAGCGGATCTGCAAGACGGTCTGCTGCAGGGTGTTATTCACTTCCAGCGTTCTGGAGTTCGCCTGGAAATTACGCTGTGCAGAAATCAGATCGACCAGTTCCGTCGTCAGATCCACGTTGGAGCTTTCCAGATATGATGATTTGATTGCACCAAACACACCACTGTTGGCTTCACCCGCCAATGCCTCACCAGATTCCAGACTGGCTTTCCAGGAGGTATTACCCACCTGAGTCAACCCTTGTTCATTGGAGAACCTTGCCAATGCTACCCGCGCCAATGGTACTGTTGAGCCATTACTGTATTTGGCAGAAATCAGACCATCAGAACCTACTTCAACGTTGGTCAATCTACCAACGGTAATACCATCCTGAGTCAGTTCGGTGGTGCTGAAACTCTCTGCATATTGTGTTGGCTGATTGAAACCGATAGAGATCTGCTGCGAACCTTCTGCCGCCGCGCTCAGGACATTGGCACCAGAAACACCTAACTGCTGCGTAGTAATCACGGCTGGATTTGATCCTTTATAAGCACCAGTAGCGTCAAAGGTCAGTACCGCGCCAGTCCAACCACCAGTGGTTTGCGCAGTGCCAGTGCTATCGGCGGTTCCATCACCATTAGTATCTGTCTGGTAGGTACCAGCAGCACCGTCAAGATTGACCTGCTTACCATCAACTGCGTAGAAAACGACCCAGTTGCTTTCACCGGTATAGGCACCGTTCTGTGGCTTAACAAAGTAAGACGTCAACGTGTGAGATTCACCCAGTGAGTCATATACCGTCACTGCAGTAGAATTATTAAAGGTGTTGGAGTCGTTAGGATCAAACGCTGCTGGGTCCAGAGCACTAGAATTGGAGTTAAGATTCATGCTCATCGCCACATTTTTGGTTGCTTGTGGACTGCCCGCAGTATCAGGGATTTGTACTGGTTTGGTAGTACTTAAACTGACTGAAGCGGAGTTACCGTCAGAGTCTACCTGGAAACACTGTAAATAGTTGCCTTGGGAGTCAACCAGAAAACCCTTCTCATCACGCTTGAAAGCTCCCGCTCGGGTAAAAGAGAAATCCTGAGTATCTATGGACGAAGATGTGACAAAAAAGCCATTACCGCTAATTGCCATATCCAACGCATTGTTGGTGGATTGCAGATTGCCCTGATGGAACTGCTGCGCCACTTGGGTGGTGGTGACACCACCACCAACGGCGGTCTTACTATTGGAGAATATGGAGTTAGCGTATACATCTGCAAACTCGGCACGCGACTCTTTAAACCCTGTAGTGTTTACGTTTGCGATGTTGTTTGCTGTAGTGTTGAGATCTTTCTGCGCCGCGTTGATGCCGCTAAGAGCAATATTAAAAGACATAATCCACCTCTTGTATTTTTACTGTCGTCCGGCTTATCCCGGCGCCAAACTTAGCCTTCAGAAACCGCCAGAACATCCGACAACGCCACCCCGCCGATACCACGCACATTGAGTACGGCCCCGGAGCTGGAATTTAGCGAAACACTACTGACATGCCCATAGGTACTGACATATAAATCTTCCGATTTACCGTCAACGACCCCGTTAGCTTTGATGGTATATTGGCCGGCCGCTACAGCATTACCGCTGTTATCCATACCATCCCAGTCAACATCTATGTTGCCCCCCGCACTGCCATCAACAGTAAAGGTCCGGACTACTTGTCCTGTCGCATCTTGTACAGACACCTTAATGGCATTAATTGGAGCGCTAGTACTGATAATACCTCTGATAGAAGGTTCATCAGCCGACAGATAAGCTGTACCTGATGGCACCAACACTTTCTGGCCAACCAGACCAGAGGCCTGTAACGCCTGACTGGAGGTCATGACAGTGTTGAGGTTACTGATCTCATCATTTAGTTTGCCAATACCATCTACAGTAGAAAACGAAGCCATCTGTGCAATCATCTGGTCATTATCAACAGGATTAGATGGGTCTTGCATCGACAACTGGGTACTCAGCAATGCGAAGAAGTCTTCCTGACTCAACGACTGATTATTAGAGGTTTTAGTGGTGCTAGTATCAGTTGTTGAAGAGTTTACCGAATTGATAGTACTCACGGCCTATCTCCTTTATTCGCCTAGCCGCAGCGTCTGCTGCAGCATGGACTTTGTAGCATCCGCTACCTGAACATTCATCTGGTAGGAACGCGAAGCAGAAATCATATCTGCCATCTCTTCCACCACATTGACATTGGGTTTGTATATGTAACCATCAGCATCCGCCAGCGGATGGTCCGGGGAATATTCCTTCACCAGCGGTTTGTCACTTTCAACAATACCAGCCACTTTCACTGAATAAGCATCCTGCTGTTGCTGCTGACCGTTCGTCGCTTTTGCCAACTCCGCTTCAAATACCGGATGTCTGGCTTTGTAGGTTTTATCCACACTGCTGGAAACTGAATCAGCATTGGCAATATTACTTGCGGTAGTATTCAGCCGTACCGACTGAGCTGACATGCCTGAACCGGCAATATTAAAAATATTGAACAAGCCCATTATCAGTCTCCTCTGATCGCCTTTTTCATGCCGGAAAACTTGCCGTCAAGAAACCCCAACGACATTTGATACTCCAGCGCATTCTGCATAAATACCTGTTGCTCTTCCTGCATATCAACCGTATTACCATCACCGGTGTCGGGCTGATTAGGGATGCGGAATTTGACGTTTTCCTGTACCAATGACTTCATATCAAAATGATTTTCCGCCGTTGCCGCCATCTGCATGCTCTGTTGTTTACCCACTGCATTTTGCAAAGCTGCATTAAAATCGACATCTCTAGCCTTGTAATTTGGCGTATCGGCGTTAGCGATGTTACTGGACAACACCTCAGCACGCTGCGCACGGATCCCGAGCGTGTACTGATGAATGCCCAATGCCTTATCAAAACTGATCGCCATAAAACCGCCTCTCACTGGATAGTTTGTCAAAACAAAGCAAACTATGTGCCAAAGATATCACGCTGTGATTGGACTTTTTGCAGATAGGAAAACCGTGACGGTAATCTACGCAATAAAAATGCCAGCATATTGGCTGGCATTTTTATTTTGTTAATAATCAATTGTTTAATTCTAATTTTTTCGCTGATAATAAATTCCGGGGTTACAGCGGATCATATCAAATTCATCAGACAACCCTGCAATTGACTCAGAAGCGCCAAGAAACAGGATGCCTTTGGGATTAAGAGCGGCAGCAAATTGCCGCAGGATTTTTTGCTTGGCTTCCGGGGCAAAATAGATAAGCACGTTACGGCAGAAAATAATGTCAAACTTACCCAGCAAGCTATAACTCTCAAGCAAATTGTGAGCGCGGAAACTTACTAACCGTCTGACATTATCCTTCACCCGCATGTTGCCACCCGGCAAGGTATCAAAAAACTGACGTTTACGTTCATCAGATAATCCACGCCCTAACGCTAGGCTGTCATATTCAGCATTCTTGCAACGATCCAGCATCGAAGGCGACAGATCTGTCGCCAAAATTGAGGCGCCACCAGGTAATCCGCCAAGGCGACGTTGCTGATATTCGAGAATGGTCATGGCCAGAGAATAGGGTTCTTGCCCTGACGAACATGCTGCCGACCAAATTTTCAGTGGCCGCCCCAGTTTGGCAAATTGAGGCAAGATATTATTTGACAATAATTCAAAGGGATAACGATCACGAAACCACAAGGTTTCATTAGTTGTCATCGCGTCAATCACTTCAGCACGTAACTGTCGCTCAGTGGGACGCATCGACTGCTTCACCACATCAGACAAGGAGGGCAGCCCATATTTTCCCATCAATGGGGCCAGACGGCTGCGTACCAGATACTGCTTATTTTCGCCCAGCACAATGCCACTGTGTTGTTCCAAAAACAGCCGGAACTGGTTGTACTCGGTTTCTGCAAGAGATTTATCTGGCACCTTGGTATCCCATATTCATAAAACATACTGGCGTATAGCAAAGGCTAAAGCCTAGCAAACGCCGCTTTATACAGCAGCGTTGCAGGCAACACAAGTCACCGTCAACAATCTTTATCCTGTTCACCCTGTTAGTAAATCATGACAACGTCAGATGTTTGTCTACCGCCGCTGCCAATTCATCAGGATTGAATTTGGCAATAAAGTCGTTGGCCCCAACTTTCTGTACCATAGCATGGTTAAATACACCACTGAGAGATGTATGCAACACTACCTTGATATTTTTAAGTTTTGGGTCATCGCGGATTTCGGCTGTCAAGGTATAACCATCCATTTCCGGCATTTCAATATCGGAAATAATCAAGGGAATTTCTCGCGCTACATTATCCATTTCAGATGCAATCACCTTCAATCTATCTAGCGCTTCCCGGCCATCTTTGGCGGTTTCTATCTGCAAATTCAGGGAAGATAGCGCTCGCACAATCTGTTTACGCGCCACAGCAGAATCATCTACTACCATAATATGGAAATTCTGTTCGCGATCGATACTAATCGCATTATCAACTTCTTCACTGATCTCAGTTTTTACAGGAGAAATCTCATCGAGAATTTTTTCAACATCGAGAATTTCCACCAGTTCCCCGTCAATCTCAGTCACGGCGGTCAGGTAAGAATAGCGCCCAGCCCCTTGTGGCGGTGGCATAATGGCTGACCAGTTCATATTGATGATACGTTCAACCGACTGCACCAAAAAGCCCTGCACACTGCGATTATATTCGGAGATGATGATAAAACAGTTTTTCAGGTCTTCAATAGGCCGACCACCAGTAGCAGCACTTAAATCAATCACAGAAATAGTGGTGCCACGAATATGGGCAACACCTTTGACATAAGGATTCAGTTTCGGCAGTAACGTTAATGGCGGACACTGTAATACTTCTTTTACCTTAAAGACGTTAATACCGAAGCGTTGACGGCCATTTAGTTTGAATAACAGCAATTCAAGACGGTTCTGCCCTACAAGTTGGGTTCTTTTGTTGACGGATTCAAGAATGCCTGACATAAGCCTGCCTTGTGTATCTGCGAGTACAAAATCCCTTCCGTTTTCGGAAAGGCACGTAATTTGCTGTGCTAGCTCCATGCAGCTTTTCAGTCAAAGTTCTGACGCATGAGGATCCTTTACTCATGAAAAGTTACAAGAACTGTTGAAGTATAAGTGTAAATTGGCAAATCAAACCAGCTTGAAATGATGAAATTAAAATTGACATCCATTTTTATCAGCACACTCTTGTGGACAACCGTAGCATTGGCCGAGCAACCATCGGTTCCAGCTGTATCGGCCATAGAAGCATTAGCTAAAGATGTGGTGGCTAAAAAGGTCAATGCGCCAGCATCTGCGAGGGTCAATATCACACCACAACCACTCGACAGCCGGGTAGCGATCCCGCGCTGCAGTTCACCAATAACAGCAGTGTTGGCATCAGATCGAGACATCGGCCGTAACAATACGGTGCGGATCAGCTGTGACAGCCCAGATTTGAGTTATCCGTGGCAGATTTATCTGTCAGTTCGGGTCGATATTAGCTACCCAGTTGTGGTGGCCAAAGAGACGCTAGCACCAGGAGATGTGCTATCTGCAGCGCAAATGGAGATCCGTTATGTAGATCAGTACAGTGTCAACGGTGAGCAATTTAGCGATATGCAACAATTAATCGGAACCCGCCTGAAGCGGCGAGTATCGAAGGATTATCCCATTTTTGGCAGCAATATCTGTGTTGTCTGTAAAGGTGATACAGTTTCAATTATCGCCAGAACTGAACAATTTCAGATAAAAACTGTTGGCGAAGCTGTAGAAGATGGTAACCTTGGAGAACAAATTCGGGTAAAAAACACCCGTTCAAACAAAACGGTAGATGCGATTGTCACCCATGTGGGCGAAGTCCAGGTAAAAATGTAAAAAAGTGCTCAAGCCTTAAGACGCATTGCCGATAATAGAGTTAGACCTTTATACAAGAGTGTTGGAGCCACAAGGCTATGGACATTAAACAACTGCAAAATCAGCCTCGGGTAAACTCAACAACGGTTACCCCAAGCAACAGCAAAGCGGCTGAGAAAACCGATACAACCACTGTTGCCAACAATGACGATTCCGTTGTTGTTTCAGCTCAGGCCCAGCAATTGCAAGGAATGCAGAACAAGATTGCATCTATGCCCGATATGGATATGCAAAAAATTGCCGAGATTAAGCTGGCAATTTCCGAAGGTCGCTATAAAGTGGATCCAGAAAAACTAGCAAACAATATCGCTCAATTTGAAAGTGATATGGTAGATCTCGATCAGGAGTCCTGATGCCGCAAGCGCAAGACTTGGAAAGTATGTTAAAACAACAGACGGCCACCCTTGGTCGTCTGTTGTCGTTAATTGACGCAGAAACCAAAGCCTTGGTTGAACGCGATGCCGATACCCTGCTACAGCTCGCCACAGAAAAACAACGAGTACTGGAACTAGTCGCCAAGGTTGATAAATCTCTGGCTGAGCACCCGCAAAAAATGCAACTCACCCAAGAACCGCTAGCAACACAGGTAGATAAAGCCAAAAGTCTGCTGGCGGAATGCCAACAAAAAAATCAGGCTAACGGCAAGTTGATTGAGCTATGTGCTGCCAGTGTGAATCGACTGGCTCAGGCGTTGCAAACGAGCCGTAATGTCAACAGTCTGACTTATGACGGCAAGGGCAAGACATCAACCATCGCAACGCTGGGAAATGATCTAGAAGCCTGACTGGCAGCCCCTTTTTTCACAGGACTACCGTTAATTTACCTGTATAAAACCCAAAGCGGCAAGACATTGCCGCTTTGGGTTTTGCTAACGCGATCGCTTTAGAAATAGGTGATCTCTTTCACTCGCTGCGGCCGATTCTGCTGTTGATACAGTTGCCACACATTAGCAAAATCCAGTTCCAGCTCAGTCACATAATTGTCACCCGCTGGATAGCTGCGAACCACACGCGCGCCACGGATCACCCCACTAACAGATACCTTGACATTATCAGACTTCAGCATCCAGTCACCGACTTTACTCTCGGCGTTCAATTGCTGGCCATAAACCTGTTCAGCTAATTCACGGTACGCGGCAATCTTTGATGCCTGCATAGCCATCAGCACTCTTTCAGAGGCGTTTTTTGATGGCTGTGAAGCCAGTGGAGCATAGCCCACGGCCGTAATTTTTGGGAAAGATTGCGGCGGAACGGGTTCCCATTGCACATAACGGTCACGAGTTGTACAACCTGCCAGCAGCATCAGTGCCAGTATTGGCATCCATAATCTCATTTTGTCTCTCCCACCAAATGCACCTTATCATCACCATTGGCACTGTTGCGATATAGCAGACCTTGCTTGGATACCACCAACTGAGATGGCAACAGATAATCCGGTAGCGCTTGCTGTGGTACATAAAGTTGTGCTGCAGATACCACCTTGTTACCCGACAGTGTAACAATCCGGCTGTTGATCACTATGCCATTGCGCGCCAGACTCACGGTAGAAACCAGCACCTGATCTACCGAAATATTCGCTGGAAGTTTTTGCCAGTCACGGCTCAGCAAAAAATCCCCTTGGGGCGTTACTCGCACAGCATCTGCCACATTCAAATCCACCAGATTGAATCCCATCTGCTGCATTCCAGCCATCAGCCCTTGTTGCAGTTGTGCTGCCAAATTATCGGTGCTCTGCATATCCTCGACCATGACGGGGGTTGCCACTAATAACGGTTGAGTTTGATCCAGAACATCACTGTAACGCACCAGTTCTCTAGCGAGTTGCTTTGAGACGTCAATAATACCGGCCTTGGAGGTTGCCGCAGGTTCTGGCACCGGAGCAACTGTCTGACTACAGCCAGTTAGCAATAGTGCTATGAGGGTCATCTTGATTTTCATATCGGTTCCATTAGCAATATTTCCAGAAATCCGGGAAACAATACGCGGTGCTCTCTCCTGTATCGGCATTGCCGCCCCACACTTAAGCAATTTTGCCACTTGTCACTATGGTTCAATGGCATAAATTTTGAATATCAGTGGCTAATCTCTACGCCTTCTGCCGGTTTTTTGGCAAATACAGGAATCGTCACCATGAAACAGATGTTTTGCTTACTGCTATTGCTTGGCCTCGCTATCCCTTGTCAGGCGCAATGGGTAGAAGCAACTGGTGATGCCAAAATAGTCAATGGTGACGCAGGTAAAGCCCGCGAAACTGCCATACAAAATGCGATACGCCTGGTATTACTGCAAAATGGAGGCAATTTTCAGGCCAGTCAATTTGTCAGTAATGGCAATCTGACCACGCAAGCGTTGGAATTGTCGGCCGCCGCTAATGTCAAAGCGGTGGAGTTGCTCAACGAACGGAAAGATGGTGAACGCCTGATAGTGACCGTTAAAATAGATTTACAGGCTAACGACTCACAATCATGCCCTACCGATGGCCTTAAAGCAGCCATACTCATCCCGCAAGCGGTATTGGATGATCGCGGCCAATTACGCTATGGCAGACTGGAAAAACTGCCATCCGTGTTAACGCAGCATCTTGCCAGCACGCTAAAGCAGAGTTCAGTTTTTAGTTTTCCACTGGCACTGGCAGAAAAACAAGTCGATATGCCCACGCTAACAACCGCAGGGCTGAGGGTTCCTGCTATTATTAGCGAAATGACAGACAGTCAGTATCTGTTGCTACCGGAGCTCCTCGATATCTCCGTAGCCCCGCCAACCTCTGCCCCATTAGGACTATGGCAACATGATCCTCAGCGCCAATTTCAACTTAGATTGACACTTTACCATGGGATCAGTGGTGAAATTATCTGGCAACATGAATATACCACCAGCGCTGCCTGGGAATTTGATAAAACCGCCATGGTCAATCCAGCATCCAGCGAATTCTGGCAATCGGCCTACGGTGAAAGCGTCAATGATGTATTGAAGCAATCTGTCGCCGATATTGATCAAGCGCTAAACTGTCGCCCATTGCTGGCGCAGATCATCGCCCGCGACAATAGCCGGGTAGTTCTCAATATCGGACGCCAAAATGGAGTTCAGAAAGGCGATAAGTTCAAAATTGCTTTGCAATACAACGTCAATGACCAACTTAATCGACCGCATGCATTGGCAACTGCCACGCCGGTCACCATCACCATTGATCAGACGTCGGAGACAACCGCTACCGCGCTTATTGGTGGAGAAAACGCTGCGCTGAATATCCAGGTTAACGATATTGCGCTTAAGAAATAAGCGGTTAGATTTCAAATCTTTTATTGAGAGTAAAATCCAGTATAATCACTGCCGTCTCCTCATAGCTCAACAGGATAGAGCAGCCGCCTCCTAAGCGACCGATCGGGGTTCGAGTCCCTGTGGGGAGACCAGTCACATTCTCATATATCCGCCACATATGGCTTCAAAACAAAACTCAAAGCTACTAACCTACGGCAGTTCTTTCGCACGGTTCATTCTTAACAAAATGGTAAGGTTATAAGCTAAAAAACACCATTGTGTTGAAATCTCATCAATAATATGGCCTTACATTTTGGTGATAGGTCAATCTACGCTATGCCAAGCGTTTTGGTTCCAATAGCCCTGCACATTCAGTACACGCTCAGGAGTAGCATGAACGCTGGCTCGCTTTGTTTAAACAGGCTAGCAAGGTTATAATCCTGCGTCCGCCTATAGCAGGAGAAATGCTTGTCTTACAGTTACCTTCCACTAGTTGAATACCGCCGCCAGTGGATTTTTAATCATCACGAAATGCCGGTTCCTGATACGGATAAAGCGGATATTCGGCCATTGACCAGTCAAAGTGCGATGGCGTTGTGGAATCGCTGGATCAGCAATAAAAGCAGTTGTGCTGAGGACTTTAATAAAAGCGACTGGGCACTACGAAGTTCTACCTGGCATCATACCGATATATGGCAATTACAATGGGACAGCGATGACCCGGAGTTACCACGTCCTATCACTGAATTTATTACATGGGACGATGCCACCCGTGTCTATTTTTGCATTGAAAAGTACGAAATCCTTGAGACCAGTTGGGCCGTTTTTAAACGTCACTGGAAGTGCTTTTTATTCTGCGACGATGGTCCACTGTTAATCAGCACTCAACATCGGCAAGCTATCTGGTTTACTCAGGACGGAAACTATCGTCTAGGCCTTCGTGGTTAATTTTTACAGGGAACGCTATGAAATTTTTATCTTTGTTGCTGCTGTTGTTATCTATGTCCGCATCAGCCCGGGAAGTGTCTGGTGTTGAAGTGCCAGAAACCTTGTCGGTAACGCAGCAACCATTGCAACTCAACGGTGCTGGCGTACGTAGTAAGTTTTTTATGGATTTGTATGTAGGTGGTCTGTATTTGTCAACCAAAGCCAGTACCACCGCAGAAGTGCTGAACGAAGAAACGGCGGTGGTCAGCCTGAAAATTCTTTCTGGCCTTATCACCTCAGAAAAAATGCGTAATGCCATCGAAGAAGGTTTTGACGATGCCACCGATGGTCAAACGCAGCCGATAGCAGCAGACATTAAGCATTTTACTGAATTGTTTGAAGACGAAATAAAGGTGGGTGACGAATTTTTATTGGTTGCTGATAAAAAGCAGGGTGTGACCGCTTATAAAAATGGGGTTGCCAAAGATACCATTACTGGCGAAGCCTTCCGTGAGGCTCTGCTGAAAATCTGGCTCGGCGATGAACCAGCCCAGAAGAGCCTAAAACGGGAAATGCTCGGTCAATAAACTTATGGCAGCCCCTGCAGTCTCAGCTAAAAACGATAGCGCAGTTGCAGAGCACCACTGACATAATTATCCATATCCACTGCAGCATGTTCGCCGTCTTTCAGATCTGGCGACATGCTGTAGCCCAGATAGAAATTCAACGCTGTGGCAGATGTGATATTCCATCCTACCCGGCTGAACAGCCGCCATTCCGACAGTTCCACTACTTGTTGATCGTGCGCTAACACCCGTTCGGTATTTTTGCTGCTGCCAATACCCCATTGCAGCGCCGGTGTAAGACTATAAGCCAGTTCAATCCCTGCACCACCAGAAAAATCTGGCATCAAAGGGTTACCCAGACGCCATTTATCGGAGATCTGCCAGTTGAATAGGACTAAAGGTAAAAATCGGGCTTTACCTATGTCATTGAAATAAGCCCCACCAACCCCCCAGTAGTTGCCATTGGCATAATGTCGCATAGCGCCAGCCATAACACCGTAGCTCTTACTGTCAGCCAATGAGGCATCATTGGCGTAGGCAAATTGCAACGTAGGTGCCGCCATCACAGACCAACCATTACCGAATTGGTGACTAAACATCAGATTACCGTGGTAACGTCTGGCGGAATCGAATGGGGCTTGCTGGTTGTACTGCTGTGGCATTTTCCAGTCCCAGTCGAGCCAATCAACACCAAGATTGGCGCTAAGACGCCAAGTGGGTGCCAACTTCCAATTACCCCGCGCCCCTAATTGCCATGACTGTCTACCGAGTTGACCACCATTATCAATATCAGTATCAGCACTGGTACCTCGGGTCAGACTTACACTGTAAGTTGGTTCTGTCTGTGGCGCTGCCACCGCCACTGAGGCTGTCATTGCCAATGCTAGCGCCGCGGCCAGCTTCCCTGTTTGTTTCATCATTTACCTCGTATCGCGCGATTCTGAATAAGTGGCGCGTTAGTGCATTTACGCCTATCTCTCTCGTCTACAGCTCTGCTGCATACTACCAGTCATTGTCACCAAAATTAAAACTGTATTCACAACCATTTGTTATGTCATAAATAGTTAATTATTTTCTGTGCTTTTTTAGCAAATGCTCATAAAGTAATCAGTTATCAATAAGTAAGCTTTAATTGATCCAAGAAAACAAAGCGGCTGCCGATAAAGGCTATAATGACGTTGATTATCCGTTCCTGAGCAACCTCCTGCTTTCAATTTAATCTGTCCCGTAAGGACTATTGGGGAAATTAAAGCAGGTGTAATACCTACTAATAACTAGAGATAGACAGATGAATTATCGCAACTGGCCTATAGCAAAGCAGATTGGAACACTGGCATTTGTACTGACAGTACTCGTTTTTGGTGCTGTTGGCACAATTTCCTATCAAACCGCATCCACCGCATTGAAAGACAAAGCCCTTTCAGCAATGAACAAAGAGATGCACAGCGTTAATGACCTACTGGAGCTGCAATATCAATCACTACTGGTAATTGCACACCGCAACGCTGATGTGTTTCGTGCCATGTATCCTGGCACCTTTTCCAAACCAGCAGGGCAAACCACTAACGTGCTAGGCAAAGCCACACCAACACTGATGCACGACTCGGAACTGGTCAACTCATCCATCAGCAAAGTCGATCGTTTTGCCAAACTATCGGGCGGCACTGCCACAGTATTTGTCAAAGATGGCGATGACTTTTTGCGTATATCTACCTCTTTAAAAAAGGCTGATGGCAGCAGAGCTCTCGGGACTTATCTGGGTAAGAACCACCCCGGTTACAACAAACTGATGAGTGGTGAAGATTACGAAGGTTATGCCAAGCTGTTTGGCAAGGACTACATGACCGTTTATAAGCCGATGAAGGACGCTCAGGGAACGGTTATTGGTATTCTTTACATAGGATTTGATATCAGCGATTCGATGGCTGAAATTCAAAATACGGTTAAAAAATTAACTGTTGAAGAGAGCGGCAGTTACTCCTTGCTCAAACTATCTGACTTGTCAGTGGTTGCTGATAATACTTTAGCCCCCGGAGAAGTCCCAACAACCGCGCAACTCAATGGTCTGCCGTTACAGTCGTTGGTCAATAACCGTGCACTGGTACAGTACCAGAGTAACGATGGCAGCAATATGGTCGCCATGAGCGATGATATTCCCGGTTGGCAGTGGTTGCTGGTGGGTAAAGTTAAAGTCAAAGAACTGAACGAAGAAAGTAAGACGCTATTAATCATAAATATTGTGGTGTCATTTGTCGGCATTATCGCGATTACAGCACTGTTGTCGATAGTGCTGATCAATACCGTTAAGCCATTGAGACGTTTGCAGCAGCATATGGAACATTTAGGCCAGGGCAATCTGAGCATTGATTTACCGACAACCGACGCCCACAGTCAAAATGAGGTCAGTCGCATCACCGCCAGTGCCCGGCAAATGACGCTTAACCTACGCAAATTGATTACGGAACTGCTCGATTCGGTACAGAAGCTTGATTATCAGGCCGAACAGGCACAAGAGGTTGCCAAACTCAACGGTGAAGAGTCAAAGGCACTGATGAGCCAGACGGATCAGATAGCCACAGCGATAGAAGAGATGTCGACCTCTATTCGCGATGTGGCTAATCACGCTGGGCAAAGCGCTGAACAGAGTGCCGAAGTGGACAATGCTTCTAGAGAAGGCCATCAGCAGTTAATTCAGGTGGTTGAAAGCCTAAATACACTGGCACAGCAATTGGATCTGAGTCAGCAGGCCGTTGAGGGTGTTGCCAAGGAAAGTGAAGCCATCAACACCATCACCGATGTCATTAACGGCATTGCTGAGCAAACCAATCTACTAGCACTTAACGCTGCTATTGAAGCCGCCAGAGCTGGTGAACAGGGGCGGGGTTTTGCGGTGGTTGCCGATGAAGTGCGTACGCTTGCCAGTCGGACTCAGGCGTCCATTTCTGAGATCAGCCAGACTATTGTCCAACTACAGGCCAAAGTAAAAGATACCGCCACTCGCATGACCCAGAGCCATCAGTTAGGCAGTAGCTCAGCCGAACAGGGAGAAGCAGCCAACCAGCAGCTCAGCGCCATTACGGAGCGCATCGCTTCGCTGGCAATATCGGTTAGCAGTATTGCCAGTGCCACAGAGCAGCAGAGTGCTGTTGCCGATGAAGTGACCCGTAATCTGCATGAAATTACTGAGCTTGCCAAAGAGGGAGATAGCCGCGCCAATGACACTGTGAGATCTGCCAAAGATCTGGCAGATGTGGCCGCCGCGTTGAAGCGGCAAATTGGTGTATTTAGGGTTTAATACCACTAAAAAAGGCGCTGAAAAGCGCCTTTTTTATGTTCACAGTACTATTACTGATTTCTTTGTGGCACCGCTTTCATAATCACTTCGGTGGTATTGGGGCCGTTATTGATCACCGGGTAACGGTCATAGGTCTGAAAAATCACCTGCCCTTGGTACATAATCATCGCTACCACCCCATAGTTGGTTTTATGGTCCACCGAGTCTGCCGGAAGGATAAACTTGAATGGCACTGGCACTCGCGCAATATTAAAGGATTTCTGCGCCACTATCGCGCCGGGCGTATCCAGATCAATAATAGCAATAGTAATATTACAACCATCGGGCAACATGATTTTTTCACGGTAAGAAGCGGCGCCATTAACCACCACGGGTGCAGGTGGCTCAACAGTGACACAGCCCGCCAGCCACAGTAGTCCAGCAGCTATAAGCAATGTTTTTAAAGCCTGCATGCTTATTCTTCCTTCTTGGTATTGGTCATTCTTATCAGTCCTTCCTGCGAAGCCGAGGCAATCAACTGCCCCTGCTGATTAAAGAACTGTCCACGGACATACCCCCTGCCGCCAAAGGCATTAGGGCTATCCACCGCATAAAGCAACCATTCGCTCATGTTTACCGGACGGTGAAACCACATGGCATGGTCAATAGTCGCCATTCTGATCCCAGGCGTTAAAAAGGATACACCGTGAGGTTGCACTGCCGTCACTAGGAAATTGAAATCTGAGGCGTAGGCCAGCAGATAATCGTGCATGCAGTGATCGGCTGGCAGGCGACCATTAGCCCGCATCCACACGTAACGGGTCGGATCAGTCACGGCCGGGGCCACTGGATTAAGCGGATTCACCATGCGCATTTCGATGGGAGAATCGGCAAGAAACTTCTCCAAAATCTTTGCTGGAACCCGCTCCCGCATGGTCATCGCCAGTTCCTGCTGATTCATTAGGCCATCAGGGCCAGGAACTTCAGGCATTGACGACTGATGATCAAACCCCTCTTCAGGTTCCTGGAAAGAACAAGTCATGTAGAAAATCGGCCGACCTTTCTGAATAGCTTTGACTCGCCGAGCACTAAAACTGCCACCATCACGCATATTTTCAACATCATAGATAATTGGCAGGGTTTCATCTCCAGCACGGAGAAAATAGGAATGCAGCGAATGCGCCTGACGTTCTGGGGGAACGGTTTGTCTGGCGGCACTCAAGGCCTGCCCCATCACTTGCCCACCAAAAACGTGTCCAAATCCCAAATCCTGACTCTGACCACGAAATAATCCCATTTCAATCGGTTCCAGTGTCAGTAACGACAGCAGATCATCCAATACCTGGCTCATATCATCCCATTGATTGTGAATAGGTAACGATAGAGAGTACCGCAGTGGAATGGTTGAATGCCAGTATTAGCTGATTATTCCAATAGCACACCGTGCTCACGACAGGCATTGCGCGCCCATTTGACTATCTGTTCTTCGCCACTTTTCTGAAAGCTGAAAGGATGCGCTTTGCTGAGTTTTGGCCAGGTTTTCCCCACCAGCTCAGGCGTACAGTCATCTGCAGTAAAATAAGCTGGATGGGTTTCGGCTAACCGTAAGCGACTAATACTACCTGCGGCTGCCAGCACATGTTGCCCTGATGGTGCAGACTCGCCCAGCAAATACATCGCCGCTGCCACGGGTGCCTCTATTGAGAACATTGCGCCCACATCATCCGCCATATGATGTCCAGTGATACCGTTAAATACCTGAGTACAGAGACTGTTAACGCAGATATTGTAACTCTGTCCCTCCAAACTCAGGCTGTTCACCAATCCAATCAAGGCCATTTTGGCACTGGCATATGCCGCTTCAAACTGATCACCAAACAGGCCGCTAGCACCGGTTAGCATCAGGATACGGCCAAAGATTTGCTGTCGCATCAGCGGCCAAAATGCCTGGCAAAATAGAAAACTGCCGGTTAAATCCACATCAATTTGACGACGCCAGTCACTTAGCGAAATTTTTTCAAACGGGCAGGCGTGGTGAACGCCGGCACACAGCAGTAAAAAATCAACCTTATTAACCTGCTCTAGTATCTGCTGACACACCTCTTCAGCCTGCGCCGCATTGGCAACATCGCAATACCAGTATTTAACATCTGCCCCTAAAGCGGCTATCGCTGCCGCTGTTTCCCGACAATCCTGATTGTCGACCAATACGACCCTAGCTCCTCGCTGTGCCAGCGCAATAGCAAATGCCCGACCCAATCCTGATGCTGCGCCCGTAACCACTGCCGTCCTGTGCTGGAAACGCATAATGTCAATCTCCTCAGCATATCGATGCTTGGATAGACTTACCGCCTATTTACACTAACTTCGCTTCAATCCCTAATCCATTATGGCTATATTTTTGTTGGAAGGTTGCCTAACAAATGTGCGCTGATTCAAACTCTTTTACATGCATTTATCCGATTGTGCTAACTTTCGTGCGGCTTCTTGGTATTCTATAAACAGTTGTAAGTCTGTTGATGTGAATCGTAAACATGAATCCTTGGTTTCTGGCAATACGCCCCCGAACATTACCTGCCGCGGCAGGCCCCTTGTTGATTGGTAATATGCTGGCACTGCCACTGACAAAATTCAGTTGGACGGTAGCGGTGGCATCGATGATTTGTGCGTTGCTATTGCAAATTGCAGTGAATCTGGCGAACGACTATTTTGATTTCAAAAATGGGATCGATACCGAAGAAAGAGTTGGCCCCACACGCGTAACCCAAAGTGGCATGTTGGCCCCCTATAAAGTGCGCAATGCCATGACTTTGTGTCTATTGTTGTCGCTGACGGTTGGTGGCTACCTCATCTGGCACGGAGGCTGGCCAATTGCAATTTTGGCAGCGGCATCCGTGCTAGCGGCATTAGGTTACAGCGGTGGCCCCTACCCACTCGCCTCTCATGGTTTAGGTGAGCTGGCCGCATTTGTCTTTTTCGGCCTCGTTGCAGTAGTGGGAAGTTACTATCTGCAAGCGGGAAATACCACCACCGCGGCGTGGTTACTCGGTTGTGCCGTTGGGCTGTTGAATGCGGCGATCATGCTGGTTAACAATACTCGCGACATTATGACCGACACCAAAGCCGGTAAGAAAACACTGGCGGTGCGCATTGGTGAAGCTCAGGCACGCGTGTTGTATCAAGCGTTGCTGTACCTACCTTTTGGTCTCATTATTGCGGGTTTTCTGTTAGGACAACTGCCAGGATTTCCGGTATTGCTGGCGGGATTGTCACTGATTATGGCGCGAAAACTCTCTTCTGATTTCTATCAGGGTTCCGGTGCCGCACTTAACCCGCTATTGGGGAAAACCGCCAAGCTGACCATGATGTTCAGTGCGCTGTTCAGTGTTGGTCTGATATTCTGATAAAAGCACTGACAGTAAAAAAGCTTCCAGTATGGAAGCTTTTTTACTGTCAAACGCACACCGCTATCAGTCGATTTTTACTAAAGTACGGTCGGACTGACTCCAGTTCAGGTGATACTTTTCACCCGCTAGCTTATCCGTACGCTCAAAAGTATGAGATCCAAAAAAGTCACGTTGAGCCTGCAACAGATTGGCGGGCAAAGTGGCACAGCGGAAGCTATCGTAATAGGCCAAAGCAGAACTGATGCAAGGAACTGCAACACCGTTAAGCACTGCACTGGCAACTACCTGACGCCACTTTGACTGCAATGCGGATAAGGCACCGGCAAAGCTTTCCGCCTGTAGCAGATTGTCCAGTTGTGGCTCAGCCACATAAGCATCCGTAATGGTTTGCAGGAAACCTGCACGGATAATACAGCCGGCGCGCCAGATACGGGCAATAGCGGCAAAATCCAGTTGCCACCCCTGCTCTTTGGCATTCATTGCCATCAATTGAAAACCTTGGGCATAGGCACAAACCTTGGCGCAGTATAATGCCGCTTCCAAGGCATCAATCAGCGACTGCCGTTGGTCGATATCAACGTGTGTTTTTGGCCCCGCCAACTGTTGACTGAGTTGCTGACGCAACGCTTTCTGGGTACTCATGGCCCTAGCGTATACCGCCTCGGCAATGGTCGGTGCTGGGCAGCCTATCTGCAGACTGCTAACGGCCGTCCACAAGCCGGTGCCTTTTTGTCCGGCTTTATCGAGGATCATTTCCACTAATGGTTTGCCAGTCAGCGGATCCTGCTGCTTGAGGACTTCGGCGCTGATGCCGATGAGATAACTGTTGAGTTTACCCTGATTCCACTGTTCAAAAACGCTGGCGATTTCGGCAGCAGGCATTCCCAAACCGTGATGCAGAAGCTGATACGCTTCGCATATCAGTTGCATGTCAGCGTATTCGATGCCGTTATGCACCATTTTGACGTAATGACCGGCCCCCGAGGGACCGATATACGCGGTGCAAGGTTCACCGCCTTTAATAATCTGACCTGGCTGACTGCGCTCCATTGGCTGCCCAGTGGTGTTGTCAACTTTCGCGGCGATGGCCTGCCAAATAGGCGCGATCTGTTCCCAAGCAGCTTTATCACCGCTGGGCATTAATGAAGGCCCAAAGCGGGCTCCCACTTCCCCTCCGGAAACAGCAGAACTGAGAAAGATAAATTTGTCTTTATATTGCTGCTCACGCGCGATGGTGTCAGTCCACAAACTGTTACCGGTGTCGATGACAATATCATCACGCTCAATACCCGCTGCAATCAGTGCCTGACACACCCCATCCACGGGTTTCCCGGCGGGAACCGATAATAATAGGACTCGCGGTTTGCTCAATGATTGCAATAACTCCGGCATAGCATCGAAGCCCTTCAGCACTAAACCACGCTGAGGCACTTCAGTCAGCGCCTGCTGTTCTGCCGCCAAGACTTTTGCAGCATCCAGATCAAAGGCGGCCACCCGGTAACCATTGTCTACAATGTTGAGGGCCAGATTCTTCCCCATCACCCCCAGACCGATAACCCCAATATCAGCAGATTGGAATTTCATAATTTTTCACCAGTTGTCGTTGCTATAACCACAGCGCATTCACGACTCAGTCGTATAAAAGAGCATATTATACTGAGCTTTTGTTGTTTTTTTCCAACAAACTCTGGCGATAACTGCGGCAGATTTGCTCGATTATTCAGAAATGATGAAACTGGCAAACAATTAAGCCCACCAGAAGTGGGCTGTAATTGAATGATTAATAAAGGATCAGACGTGCTGCTGCAGCAAGGCGTCGGCATATCCCATACGGGTCAGCGCATCACGTACCAGATCCAGCGTTAAGGGATCTTCAATCGTTGCTGGCGGTGTATAAGATTGATTGTCTGCAATCTTGCGCATAGTACCCCGCAGAATCTTGCCGGAGCGGGTCTTAGGCAATTTCTGTACGGCACTCACCAACTTAAATGCGGCCACAGGACCAATCTCCTGCCGGACTTTGGCCACCAGCTCGTCATGTAACTGTTTTTCGCTGATATCGATACCATTTTTTAGTACCACCAGCCCCAACGGCACTTGCCCTTTGAGCTTGTCATCAACCCCGATGACCGCAGCCTCGGCAACGGCTGGGTGCTGACACAACACCTCCTCAAAGCGCCCGGTCGACAACCGGTGACCGGCCACATTGATGATGTCGTCAATGCGGCTCATGATGTACAAATAACCATCTTCGTCCATGTAACCAGCATCACCGGTAAGGTAATAACCGGGGTACATACTAAGATAACTTTCTTGGTAACGTTTATCGTTTTGCCATAAGGTGGTTAAGGTCCCGGGTGGCAAAGGCAACTTAATCACCACGTTACCCGATTGGCCCGGCGGCACCTGCGCACCGAATTCATCAACAACTTCCACCTGGTATCCTGGCACGGCACGTGCGGGTGACCCAGGTTTTACAGGAATGGCCTGCACACCCATCAGGTTTGCAGCCACTGCCCAACCGGTTTCAGTCTGCCACCAGTGGTCTATCACCGGCTTACCGAGTTTAGCGCCAGCCCAATGTAAGGTGTCGGGATCGCAGCGCTCGCCCGCCAGGAACAGCGTTTCCAGGCAACTCAGATTGACACCATCGACATAATGACCGTTGGGATCTTCACGTTTAATCGCGCGAATTGCCGTGGGTGCGGTAAAGAAACTCTTTACGCCATATTTCTCAATAGTGCGCCAGAAAATACCAGGATCAGGCGTGCCGACCGGCTTGCCTTCGTACAACACTGTGGTTGCGCCCACCAGTAACGGTGCATACACAATATACGAATGCCCAACAACCCACCCAACATCAGATGCCGCCCAGAAAGTATCCCCAGGATTGATGTTGTAGATATGCTTCATGGACCACGCCAGCGCAACGGCATGACCGCCATTGTCACGCACGACCCCCTTAGGCTGACCAGTTGTTCCAGATGTATATAAAACATACAGAGGATCGGTTGCGGCAACGGGCACACATTCTGCTGGAACAGCATCTTTAATGGCCTGCTGCCAGTCGTAATCGCGCCCATCCTGCAATTGCGCAACATACTGGCTGCGTTCAAGGATCAAACAACGTTCAACTTTATGGTTGGATTGTTCCAGTGCTTTATCCAGCAATGGTTTGTAAGGCACTACCCCAGAAGGTTCTACACCACAGGAGGCACTCATCACCAACTTAGGTTTGGCATCGTTAATGCGGGTTGCCAGTTCATTGGCGGCAAAGCCACCGAAAACCACCGAATGAATAGCACCGATACGCGCACAAGCCAGCATGGCATATACGGTTTCTGGCACCATCGGCATGTAAATCACCACCCTGTCGCCCTTGGTCACCCCAACAGACGCCATATACCCTGCTAAACGGCTTACCTGCGCCTGAAGCTCGGCATAAGTCACACCATATTCGGTATCCGTGACCGGACTGAAATAACGAATGGCAAACTGTGCTCCCCTGCCGGCCTGCACGTGACGATCCACCGCGTTGTAGCAAGTATTTAACTGACCTTTGCTGAACCAGCGATAAAATGGCGCATGGCTGTCATCCAGTACTTTTTCCCATGTCTGGTACCAGTCTATAGCTTTGGCGCATTCACCCCAGAACGCAGCTTTGTCCTCAATGGATTGCTGGTACAGGGCTAAACCCGGATCTGTCATCTAACTGTCCTCCCCAAGGACCGCCTCTCGGCATAACACACCCCTTCCTTCCGCTTTCATTAATAGACGCTTTTATAATCAGACCCTATTAGACGTTAGCCTAAACCGGGCTTTTTTAAGACTTTTTGCTAAGTGGGTGACTGGACAGACCTGAAAAAATGCGCTGGTGAAAAATTATCATTCTGCTCTAAAATGCATTCAGCAACTTTACCTTTACGTAAACTTCATATATCTTGCGGTTATTGCTGCTAACTGAGTGTTATTTAATGAGTATCCGACCAACTCCCCAAACCACTTATTCCATTAGTGACCTGTCACGGGAATTTGATATTACCACCCGCAGTATCCGCTTTTATGAAGATCAGGGGCTGTTGAAACCTAAGCGTCGAGGCCAGACCCGTATTTATAGTCTGAAAGATCGCGTACGGCTGAAACTTATCCTGCGTGGTAAGCGCCTCGGCTTTTCGCTTGGGGAAACCAGACGGTTGTTTGAATTGTATGACGCCGATAAAAGCAGTGTATCGCAACTCAGCACCATGCTGCAGTTGATAGAAGATAAGAAGACCTCGCTGCAGCAACAGATGGACGACATCAAAATTGTATTGATGGAACTGATGGCAGCAGAAACCCAGTGCCGCGAAGCACTGGCAGAAATTACGACTGAAAAAACCGGTTAATCACGTCGCTGTCATCATCTGCAAGTCGCAGCGGATTTCAGCGTCGACACAGGAGCCAACCATGCTATCCAGCTATTCAGGACTTGACTTCGGACTTGGGGAAGATATCGAGATGTTGCGGCAGGCAGTTGCTGCATTCGCCACCGATCAGATTGCGCCTTTAGCAGCAAAAATTGACCAAGATAATCAATTACCCACAGCACTATGGCCACTTTTAGGTGATATGGGGCTGCTGGGAATTACCGTCAGTGAAGATTTCGGTGGCAGCGGCATGGGCTATCTGGCTCATGTGGTCGCGATGGAAGAGATTTCCCGCGCCTCCGCTTCTGTCGGATTATCATACGGTGCCCACTCTAATCTGTGTGTTAATCAGATTTTCCGTAATGGCACTGCCGCACAAAAAGATCGTTATTTGCCAAAACTGGTCAGTGGTGAGCATATCGGCGCATTGGCGATGAGTGAACCCAATGCAGGCTCCGATGTGGTTTCAATGAAACTGTATGCCCGCAAACAAGGTGACCACTATCTGCTCAACGGCAACAAGATGTGGATCACCAACGGTCCCGATGCTGACGTGTTTGTGGTCTACGCCAAAACGGAACCACAACTGGGTGCCAAGGGCATAACGGCTTTTATTGTTGAACGCGATTTCCCAGGATTTGCCACAGCACAAAAATTAGACAAATTAGGCATGCGCGGCTCCAGTACTTGCGAGTTGGTATTTACCGATTGTGCAGTCCCTGAAGAAAACATCCTCGGCAAACTGAATCACGGCACCAAGGTACTGATGAGCGGTCTTGACTATGAACGTGTGGTGCTTGCTGGGGGCCCGTTGGGCATCATGACCGCCTGTCTTGATCTGGTATTGCCCTACACCGCTGAGCGCCAGCAATTTGGCAAGGCGATTGGCGAGTTCCAGCTAGTTCAGGCCAAACTGGCCGACATGTATACCGAAATGAACGCCGCCAAAGCCTATGTTTACGCCGTTGCCAGAGCTTGTGATCAAGGCCGTGCCAGTCGTAAAGATGCAGCAGGCGCCATTCTTTATAGCGCCGAAAGAGCTACTCGAGCCGCCCTAGATGCCATCCAGCTCTTAGGCGGTAACGGTTATATCAATGATTACCCGGCCGGACGATTACTGCGCGACGCCAAACTGTATGAGATAGGTGCGGGCACCTCGGAAATTCGCCGCATGCTTATCGGCCGCGAACTGTTCAGTGAGAGTCACTGAACGACCTTCTAACCAGTAGCGGAGCCAACCTCTATGACCCGCATCATCAGCCAGATCAATCCCACCGCTGACGCCTTTATCAGCCGTCAGCAAGCAATGCAGCAGTTAGTGGATGATCTCAAACAGAAACTGGCGAAAATTGCTGAAGGTGGCGGTGAGCGCGCTATGCAGCGTCACTGCAGCAAAGGCAAGCTGGCACCCCGACAACGGCTGGCGCAACTGCTCGATGCCGATGCTCCGTTTCTTGAAATTAGCCAATTTGCCGCATTTGACGTCTATGAAGAGACCGTGCCAGCTGCAGGAGTGATTGCCGGTATCGGCCGCGTCAGTGGCTGCGAATGCATGATCATCGTTAACGATGCCACCGTTAAAGGCGGTACTTATTATCCGTTAACGGTGAAGAAGCATCTGCGGGCGCAGATGATTGCTGAGCGTTGTCGCCTGCCCTGTATTTATTTAGTGGACTCTGGTGGCGCCAATCTACCATTGCAGGATGAAGTATTTCCGGATCGCGAGCATTTTGGCCGCATTTTTTATAACCAGGCTCGTATGTCAGCTAAAGGCATTCCGCAGATAGCCGTAGTGATGGGCCTTTGTACTGCCGGTGGTGCCTATGTTCCGGCCATGGCCGATGAATCAATTATTGTAGCCAATCAAGGCACTATTTTCCTGGCTGGGCCACCGCTGGTAAAGGCTGCCACTGGCGAAGAGGTATCTGCCGAAGAGTTAGGCGGCGGTGACGTTCATACCCACTTATCCGGCGTGGCCGATCATCTGGCACAAAATGACGCCCATGCATTGCAATTGGCACGACAAGCCGTGTCACGGCTTAACCATCCAGCACCAACTGTTATGCCACAATCCGCGGTGATACCGCCACGCTACGATGGGCGGGAGCTGTACGGTATTGTCGGCACCGATCTGAAAAAACCTTATGACGTGCGCGAGGTGATCGCCAGATTGGTTGATGACTCCGATTTTGACGAGTTCAAAGCCAACTACGGTACCACGTTAGTGTGTGGCTTTGCCCGTCTGCACGGCTATGCCATTGGCATAGTGGCTAACAACGGCATTTTGTTTTCTGAGTCGGCGCAGAAAGGGGCTCACTTCATTGAGCTATGCTGTCAACGGCAGATCCCGTTGCTGTTTTTGCAAAACATCACCGGCTTTATGGTTGGGAAAAAATATGAGCAGGAAGGCATCGCCAAACACGGTGCCAAAATGGTAATGGCCGTTGCCTGCGCCAATGTGCCGAAATTTACCGTCATCATTGGTGGCAGTTACGGTGCGGGCAATTACGGTATGTGTGGCCGCGCTTATGATCCGACCATGATGTGGATCTGGCCCAATGCGCGTATTTCGGTCATGGGGGGCGAACAGGCCGCCAATGTTCTGGCAACAGTCAAACGCGACAGTATGGAACGCCAGGGCCAATCCTGGTCACAGGCCGATGAAGCTGCTTTTAAAGCCCCTATCGTTGAGAAATACGAACGTGAGGGCAATCCCTATCATGCCAGCGCCCGGTTATGGGACGACGGTATTATCGACCCGGCGCAAACCCGTGATGTTGTCGGCCTAGCGCTGGCCGCCGCGGCCAATGCTCCCATTGAGCCCAGCCAATTTGGCGTATTTCGCATGTAGGAGGCCAACATGCAACACACTCTACTCAAGCGAGATGCGCAAGGCGTATGTCAACTTATCCTCAATCGCCCAGATGCCGCCAATGCCTTTGATGAGCAGTTGATAGCCGAATTAATCACGGTCTTAAATCAACTTTCGAATGATCCTGACTGTCGATTATTGCTGCTGCGCGGCCAAGGAAAACATTTCAGTGCAGGTGCCGACCTGCACTGGATGCAGCGTCAAGCGAAAATGAACCAGGACGCCAATATTAGTGATGCCCGTGAGCTAGCAACACTGATGCAAACGCTGGACAATTTCCCCAAACCCACAGTGGCCTTGGTACAAGGCGCAGCCTTTGGCGGGGCACTGGGGCTGATTTGCTGTTGTGATGTAGCCATCGCTAGCCGTAATGCTCGTTTCTGTTTGAGTGAAGTCCGGCTTGGGCTGCTCCCGGCGGTGATATCACCCTATGTTCATCGCAGCATTGGGATGCGGCAGCTACGACGCTATGCACTGAGTGCTGAGTTAATAGATGCCATCACCGCCTTACAACTCGGATTAGTGCATCAGGTAAACGATGATCTAGAAAACGCTGCACAGCACATAGTCACCGCCTTACTGCAAGGAGGGCCAGATGCTCAGCGGCAGTGTAAAACCTTGCTGGCACAGATAGAAACTGCACCACTTGATGAAGCGCTCACGAATCTGACAGTTCAAACCATTGCCAACGTCCGTGCCAGTAAAGAGGCTGCTGAAGGTATCGCTGCCTTTTTTGATAAACGTTCGCCAAGGTGGCAACCAGAGCGCACAGCCATCCCACAGGAGCCTGCGCATGACTGAGCTCAGCATTCGTAAATTATTGATTGCCAATCGCGGTGAAATAGCCTGCCGCATTATACGGACCTGCCAGCAATTAGGGATTAGCACCCTCGCGATTCATTCTGCGGTTGACCGTCATGCACTGCATGTCAGCCTTGCCGATGAAGCGCTCGAACTGAGCGGCGATTCAGCACTCGCACCTTATCTGGATATTGACGCAATTATCGATGCTGCGAAGCGCTGTGGTGCCGATGCTATCCATCCCGGATACGGCTTTCTTTCAGAAAATGCCGCTTTCGCCAGCGCCTGTAGCGCGCATGGGCTGATTTTTGTGGGACCGCCCGCCAGCGCCATTGAAGCCATGGGCAGTAAAAGTGCCGCCAAAGCGATTATGGCGGCTGCCGGAGTGCCATTGGTGCCGGGTTATCATGGCCCGGAACAAGCAAGCCGTTTTCTACAACAGCAAGCCAACACTATTGGCTTTCCGCTACTAATCAAAGCCGCTTATGGTGGAGGCGGTAAGGGAATGCGAGTGGTGACGAATGCGTCAGACTTTACCGCTGCGCTGGCGGCCGCCAAGCGGGAAGCTAAAGCGGCCTTTGGCAATGATACAGTACTGTTGGAGCGCTATCTGACACAGCCGCGTCATATTGAAGTACAGGTATTTGCCGATCAGCAAGGCCACTGCATTTACTTAGGCGATCGCGATTGCTCGCTACAACGTCGGCACCAGAAAGTGATTGAAGAAGCCCCCGCGCCTGGATTGAGTGATGGACTCAGACAGCAGATGGGACAAGCCGCCGTTGCTGCCGCTAAAGCTATTGGCTATTGCGGTGCAGGTACCATTGAGTTCCTGCTGGATAGCGACCAGCAGTTTTACTTCATGGAGATGAATACCCGCTTGCAGGTGGAGCATCCAGTGACAGAACTGATCACCGGTCAGGATCTGGTCGCCTGGCAGCTCAGCGTTGCCGCTGGTGAGCCTCTGCCATTAACGCAACAACAAGTGACGCTCAGAGGCCATGCCGTCGAAGCCCGAATTTACGCCGAGGATCCCAGCCATAACTTTCTTCCCGCTGCCGGCCCACTGCAATATTTGCAAGAACCCCCAGCAATGGCGCATTTACGCTTAGATACTGGTGTGCGCCAAGGGGATGTCATTACGCCTTTCTACGATCCGATGATTGCTAAACTGGTCATCTGGCAACCCACGCGTAGCGACGCGCTGCGACAGCTGACACTAGCGTTGCAACAGTATCAGATAGCCGGGCTGCGCCATAACATTGCCTTTCTGGCAGCGCTGACATCGCATCCGGCCTTTATCAGTGAAGATTTCAGCACCCATTTCATTGAACAACATCTTGATGAATTGTTGCTGCAAGCAACAACGCCAACACCGACGACGGAAGTACTTGCGGCCGCGGCCATGGTGAGTCTATTGGCGTCTAAATCGCAAGTTCACACTCACAACTCCCCCTGGCAGCGCTTGAGCGGTTTTCGGCTTAATGCTGCGCCAGAATGCAATTTATTGCTGCGCTATAACGCAACGGCAACTGCCTCAAGTTTCCACTTGCGGCTACAGCAGCAAACCAGCGGTGAGTATTCACTGACCATCAACGCCAGCGCTACAGCAGATGATGTCGATACTCAGGTCATCGTCAGTGGCGAAATAACCAGTGCGCATCAGCTAAAGCTCGCTCTCGACGGCCATAGCCAACACTGGCATTTCTGTCAGCAGCAGGAAACTCTGTGGCTGCTGCGACACGGTCATGTCTGGCAGTTTGATTGTGGGCCTCAAAGTTACGATTCTACAGGTCACCCTGGCGATGCTTCGCTGCAAGCCCCCATGAATGGCACCATTGTCACGTTACTGGCGCAGCCGGGAGATGTTGTCTGTAAGGGTAGCGGACTGTTGGTATTGGAGGCGATGAAAATGGAATACCAGATCAACGCGCCAACAGACGGCATTGTTGAGAGCTTTTTGTGTCATACCGGAGAATTAGTGCAACACGGAGCGCTGTTAGTCCAGTTCAGTGCCAAGGAGCTGGCCTGATGTATCCTTCATCCATCAGTATCTACGAAGTGGGCCCGCGTGACGGCCTGCAAAATGAACGTCCGCTGGCGCTCAGTGACAAGGTGCAACTGATTGATGCCTTGGCTAGCGCCGGACTGCACCGTATTGAAGCTGGCAGTTTCGTGTCGGCCAAATGGGTACCGCAAATGGCTGATTCGGCCGCAGTACTAGAGCAGATAACCCGCAGTGCGGATGTTAGCTATGCAGCGTTGACGCCAAATCTTGTCGGATTTGAGGCTGCACTAGCCGCTGGCGTTGATGAAGTAGCCATATTTACTGCCGCCTCTGAAAGCTTTTGTCAGCGTAATATCAACTGCAGTATCCGTGAATCGCTGGATCGCTTTGCGCCAATAATGGCTAAGGCCAAACACCTTGGCATTCCGGTACGTGGGTATGTTTCCTGTGTACTCGGCTGCCCGTATGAGGGCGACATTGCGCCATCCCAAGTGGCTGCGGTGGCACAGGAATTACTGCAACTTGGCGTTTATGAGATCTCTCTTGGCGACACCATTGGCATTGGCACACCAAGAAAAGCCAGAAACATGCTAGATACTGTTGCCAGTAAAGTACCAATAGCCCAATTGGCGCTGCATTTCCACGACACTTATGGTCAGGCGTTAGCGAATATTCTGGCCTGTCTTGATAGTGGGGTTAGCACACTGGATGCCGCAGTTGCTGGTCTTGGCGGCTGCCCTTACGCCAAAGGCGCTTCTGGTAATCTGGCGACCGAAGATCTGGTGTATATGCTACATGGTTTAGGCATTCATACGGGCGTAGACCTAGCAAAACTAGCCCGAACTGGCACCCAGATAAGTCAGGCCCTTCAGCGCCAAAACAGTAGCAAAGTCGGACAAGCGTTAGCTGCCGAGTCGGTATCAGCGAAACAGGAGCACGAGTAATGGCGGGCATGAATAAAGTCGTAAATAGTTATTCCGAGGCATTGTCCGGCTTAGAAAACCGGATGACAGTGATGGTGGGCGGTTTTGGTCTATGCGGTATTCCAGAAGGACTGATCAACGAAATGGTCAGGCGACAAGTGACCGGATTAACCGCTATCTCCAATAATGCCGGCGTTGATGATTTTGGTTTGGGACTGCTACTGCAAGGGCACCAAATTAGTACCATGATTGCCTCTTATGTCGGTGAGAATGCCCTGTTTGAACAGCAAATGCTAAGTGGTGAGCTTGAAGTGATTCTGACACCGCAAGGTTCTCTGGCTGAAAAAATCCGCGCAGGTGGCGCTGGCATTCCGGCCTTTTTTACGGCGACAGGTTACGGCACACCGGTGGCTGAAGGCAAAGAAACCCGCGAAATCGACGGCCGCTATTATGTACTGGAACCCGCATTGACCGCAGATTTTGCGTTAATACGCGCCTGGAAGGCTGACACCATGGGCAATCTTATCTACCGTCATACCGCAGCCAACTTTAATCCGGTGATGGCCACTGCAGGCAAGATCACTGTGGCTGAAGTCGAAGAGATTGTTGAGGCTGGCGAGTTGGACCCGGACCATATCCACACGCCCGGGATCTATGTCGACCGCGTTATTCAAGGTCGGTTCGAAAAACGCATCGAGAAACGTACCGTCAAGAGCCACAACGTCTAAGGAGAACAGCATGGCACTTTCCAGAGAACAAATGGCGATGCGGGTGGCCCGCGAACTGCGCGATGGTGATTATGTCAATTTGGGCATTGGCATCCCAACATTAGTGGCCAATTATATTCCGGCAGGCATTGAAGTGATGCTACAGTCAGAAAATGGCCTGTTAGGCATGGGCGAATTTCCCGATGAAGCCGCGGTTGATGCCGACCTTATCAATGCTGGCAAGCAGACGGTTACCGCCGTAAAGGGTGCCTCGTTTTTTTCCAGTGCCGATAGTTTTGCCATGATCCGTGGCGGCCATGTGGACCTCACGGTACTCGGAGCATTTGAGGTCGATGTCACCGGTGCGATTGCATCTTGGATGATCCCCGGTAAATTGATCAAAGGGATGGGAGGCGCGATGGATTTGGTTGCCGGGGCACGCAACATCATTGTCACTATGATGCATGCAGATAAAGCCGGTAACTCTAAGCTGCTACCGCAATGTACCCTGCCGTTAACCGGTGTTGGATGCATTAATACAGTACTAACGGATCTAGCACTACTGCATATTCATGATGGTACATTTCACTTAAAAGAGCTGGCACCTGGCGTAACCATTGATGAAATCAGAGCCAAAACCGCTGGCAAACTGGTAATTCCACAACAAGTAGCCACCATGGTGTTTTAGCCACCAAGAGCCACTGAAAATACTCCGTTGGCAACTTGGGGCGAGACTGCAGTAGGCGTTACCTTCCACAATTATTTCAGGTACGCTGTTGTCGTGATGATGGTCTAGGGGAAAAACTGATGCAGCTTGTTGAACATGCGACCTTTGCTACGCTGACGCTGAAACCTTTGCAACAGCAACAGGCGGAGGCATTTCTAGCACATATCAATGATAATCGTGACATCTATGAAGAAGTGATCCCATTTGTCAGTCGCACTCACAATTTGGCTCAGATGCAAACTGTTATCAGCGCTAATCTGACGCGCCAGTCACAAGGTGAAGCGCTTTTTTATACGCTCTGGGACGGAGAAGTCATGGCCGGTTATCTGCTAGTGCGGGAAATCAATCGCGATGCTAATTGGGCAGAAATTGGCTACATGCTGGGTAAACAATGGCAGCGCCAAGGGATTACCACCATGGCTTGCCGTTGGTTAATTGAGCACTTATTCGCCTCTGGACTCGACAAAATCGCGTTGTGTTGCAATGACGACAATCAGGGCAGCATAGCCATCGCTGAAAAACTCGGATTTAAGCTGGAAGGCATTCTACGCCAGTATTTTGTGGTGAATGGAAAGCGTCGCAATATGTGTTGCTACGGGCTATTGAAAGACGAATGGCTTGGTGAACCCGCATGCAATTACTCACGGTAACTGCGTGATACCTGCTTATGGACACTCACTTAGTCAACCAAACAACAATTATTGTCAGAATGACCGATAACTTTTTGCGGTTATACCAGGCAAAGGCACCGCAACCACCACACGCACAGATGAACGTCCTTGGGAACAGAGTGTCTGATGGTAGGGAGTTGTGAGTAAAAAAAGGAGCAACTGCCGTTTTAATGCGATAACCCGACTATCTTTCCGAACTGACTATTAATGCAAGATCCAGCCTCGCGCCACACTTGGCAGCAAATTCGGTGGTGCGCGCCCAATAAGACAAAGAGAGGAAATGGCCATTCCCGCCCCCCAGGCAGCTACGGCAAACTGAAGGACGGTAGGTATCTTAGCCATTCCGTCGAGACCAACACACAGTGATATAAGTGATATGTCGAATACAGAAGTAAGTCACCACTATCAAGACAGCTCATTACATTGGGGCCGTCTGCGCCTTAACCGCTGCCATTAAGCCGGGAAAAAATGCCGCCACCAATGGGAGAACGGTAACACCAGAAACAATGCGGGCAGAAAATTTACTACCGCAAAATTCATAATTTTGGCAATACGCAAACCAATCGCCAGCATTATGATGCCACCTACCGCAGAGAAATCCGCATATGCCATCGCATCCATATAGGGCAAAATAGGCTTTGCCAGTAAAAACAATGATGCCTGCACAGCAAACTGCACCACTGCAATTAAAATTATCCCCGGACCAAGCCCGATAGCAAAAATCATGGCGGTGACCAAATCCATCATAGATTTCACCAGCAACAGTTTGTAATCCCCATTTAACCCTTCGGTCATGGCGCCGATAATCCCTAAACCACTGGCACCAAACAGCACAATCAACGCGGTAAATTGTTGGGCAAACTCAGCTTTGCCCAACCCCCTCGGCATCGGCAGTAAACGGTTCATTTTCTGCTGAATAAATGCCGCAGCTTTGCTGATACCAGCCTCAAAATACAGTAATTCTCCGAGCGCGGTGCCTAAAATCAGCGACAGAACCACCACAGGTAGATTGTGTTCTTTGATGATCATGGTGATGCCTATTGCGATGGACGCCAACGCAAAGGTTGCAGGTAATCCCAGTTGTAACCGCCTCGGAATATACTTTGCCAGTACGGCACCGAGCAGACCACCGACAACAATGGCGCAACTATTGATGATTGGGCCAAGCATCATTACTTCTGTTCTCCTGAATCAAACATCATCCAATATCGGCGAGGCCAGCAGCCATAAACACAGCAAGTGTGTCAACGCCGATACGGAAGAATTCTGGATTAAAAAACGGATTGCGGTGCCAACAACAGAACCAGTCGCTATAACATGGTTACCTATTAACAATCACACAACTGCGGCACCGGCATAAACTCAGAACCAGAAATACCAGCGTTTATAAACACTAATGTTCTAGCTCTAATGTATGACTTTTGAATCGAGTCACGATACATCATCTTGATAAGAAGATCACGCTGTTACTAATATTGCGGGCTACTTCAGCGATCTATTAATTAATACTGGCGTATATCTTTACGTATGGTTATTTTTTGCTCATATCGCAAATAGCGCTCATCCGTCCTTGGCTTTACATATACCGAAGGAGGGACTATGTATCGGTCCGTGTGTTCCCTGATTATGCTGCTGTTAGGCGGCTGTGCCTGCACCACCCATCTGCCACCAAAGGCAGATATCACTATGCCAGATGCCCATACATTACGCTTTAAAGGTGATACTCGTATCGACGACGTCAAACGATTACTGGCAGTAGCTGAGGATGCCCCAGAGCCTATCTCTAGGCTGGTAATCACCAGCGCAGGGGGAAATCCCACTGGCGGAATGATGTTGGGAGAATGGGTACACAAACAGCAAATCGAGCTCGAAGTGAGCGGTATTTGTGCGGGCAGTTGCGCCAATTATATTTTTACCGCCGCGAAGAGCGTCACGGTGAATGCTGACAGTGTGGTCGGGTTTAGTGGTGGTGCCTGGCAACAACATTGGGATAAACCGTGGTACACCTTTCTCATTCCAGACGCAGACCCGCATAAATGCCTATCTGTCGTTGAATGGCGTCAGCGCGAAAGTGCATTTTTCAGACACATTGGGGTTCGCGAAGAAATCACCATTATGGGACAAGTTGCGCCATTTAATCAGCAGTTATCCGGTAAAGGGTTATGGAGCTATCAAGCAGAAGATCTGAGCAAGTTTGGACTACACCAAGTGTATTTTGCCGCCAAGCCCCCATTACAGTCACAAATACAAATCCTGCAATTTACACCTGGCGCATTGGAAGATTATCTCGCAAGTAGTCGCTTGCAGCAGGGCGCAGCACCTTAAAATAGTTGCGGAGTTCACAAACCACCAAGACACCACAGCACTGCCGATAATTTTATTGGACAATAGTATTTAACACGTTAATTATAGTGATTAGTATCACAAGTTAACTTTTGATACTCGTTGAATTGCCTGCTACAGGAGTGGTCATGATACTGCAGATAATCATTGCATTGCTGTTTATTACCAGTTGTCTTATTGATGCTCGCGCCCGTGAACACCTAAGCAGCAGGCAGGCTCTCGACCAGATTGGCCGCAATGTTGAAATTGACATGGTTATCAAGCATAGCGAGGATAGGTATGCCGATGAAGGCGTTATTTATCTGTACGATGACAACACCAATGCACTATCGCTTGCCTTGACCGCAGGTGCCATTGCGCAACTGCAAGAACAGGGGATTGTCGATCCGGCTGGTTATTTTCTGAATAAGAAACTCACAGTGGCAGGCGCGGTAATGCGCTTGAACGAGCGTTATCTTTTACCCGTTCAGAACGCAGACCAATTAACGCTACTCAAATAACCGTGCAACTCAAAATGAAGGATATAGACAAAAGACCGCTTTAAGTGGCTTTTTTCTTATACTTCATCCCGCAAAAATACTGGGGCATCAGGGGTCGATTGCGTGTCGCTGTAGTAATAGCCTGCGCTATTAAACTGCTTCAGCCCTTCCATTGTCGTTACCGATTGTTGCAGTAGATAACGCGCCATCATGCCGCGAGCTTTCTTAGCGTAGAAACTGATAATTTTATACTGACCATTTTTAGCATCTTTAAATACTGGAGAGACTAAGCGCCCTTGTAATTTTGCTGGTCGCACAGCTTTAAAGTACTCATTTGATGCCAGATTAACTATCACGTCATCGCCCTGTTGCTGCAGTGCCTGATTAATACCATCAGTGATCACATCGCCCCAAAACTGATAAAGATTAGTACCTTGCGCCGTTGCCAGCGGGATCCCCATTTCCAAGCGGTATGGTTGTATCAGATCCAGCGGTTTTAACAGTCCGTAGAGCCCTGACAGAATGCGCAGATGTTGTTGGGCCGCCTGAACCACGGTCTCCGACATAGAATCGGCATCAAGTCCGCTGTAAACATCGCCACGAAAAGCATACAGCGCCTGTTTGGCATTCGCGGTAGTAAAAGGTGGCCGCCATTGAGCAAAGCGGGCCGCATTCAGTCCAGCAATTTTATCGCTGACCTTCATGAGCGATGCTATCTGTGCCGGCGATAACTGACGGCACACCGACATCAATTGTTCGCTATATGCCAAATACTCCGCTTGGGAGTAATCAGTAACAGTGGCGGGGTTCTCGAAGTCCAGAGTCTTCGCAGGGGAAATCAGAATAAGCATCAGGTACTCCGTGTTGGCGGTTAACGCAAATATGATACTGATCTACAATAAAAAAACCACGCAGAAATCACGTGGTTTTTTCGATAGTGGCAACCGATTTCAGGTATTAACCTGGGCAACCTTAGCATTATCAACCGCTTCTGCAGGTTCGCCAGTCCAGATATCACTATCGATTTGAGCCTGTAGATCTGGAAAGTTACGTTTATCAAATACCGGACTGACTCCGGCACTCAACTGGTCGCGGTAATCATTTATCACCCGCATGGCGACGCCAGACAGCAACACCAATGCTAGGATATTTACCAACGCCATTAGTCCCATGGAGAGATCCGCCATGTTCCACACCAGCGAAATTTTCGCCACGGAACCAAACATCACCATCGCCAATACCACTAGTTTGAACAACAGCACCGCCTTTCTGCTGTTACCGGTAAGAAACAACACATTGGTTTCGGCATAAGAGTAGTTGGCAATAATTGAAGTAAAGCAGAACAGCAGAATCGAACCTGCAACAAAAAAGCCGCCCCAGGCACCGACATGATGAGTCAGGGCGTTGATGGTCATTTGAATCCCATCTTCAGAGGTACCATTGCCCCATTCTCCAGAAAGCAAAATAATGGCGGCGGTAGCACTACAGATAACAATAGTATCCACAAACACACCAACCATCTGCACAAATCCCTGCGATGCTGGATGGTTAGGCGTGGGAGAGGCACTCGCGGCAACGTTGGCAGCGCTGCCCATACCGGCTTCGTTAGAGAAAAGCCCACGCGCAATCCCCGCCTGTAACGCCTGTGATGCCGTATAAGCGACACCACCTGCAGCCACTTCCTGCCAGCCGAACGCACTTTTAACCACCATCAGTAAAATTGCAGGCAGTTGGTTGATATTCAAGGCGACCACGACCAACGCGATAGCAATGTACGCCAGGGCCATCACCGGAACGATAACTTCTGACACGCGAGCCACTTTACGTAGCCCACCCATAATCACTAGTGCACTGCCCACAACCAGCAATACCCCCGTCCACACGGGTTGCCAGCCAAACACTTTCGTCAAAGCGCCAGTAATGGTATTGGCTTGCACAGCGTTAAAAACTAGACCAAATGAAATGATCAGAAATACGGCGAACAGTATGCCCATCCAGCGCTGTCCCAACCCTCTTTCCATGTAATAGGAAGGACCACCGCGAAACTGACCGTCTTTATCTCTGACTTTATATACCTGAGCTAATGTAGACTCCACCATGGCAGTAGCCATGCCAAGCAACGCAATTATCCACATCCAGAACACAGCGCCGGGCCCTGCGGTGCCGATAGCCACGGCAACCCCCGCCATATTTCCGGCACCGACTCTCGCTGCCATGCTGGTACAAAACACTTGAAAAGACGACAGGCCGCTGCTACATCCTTCGCGGCTAGTCATCATAATTTTGGCAGAATGCCCCAGATGAGTTATCTGGATAAACAACAGCCTGATAGTAAAATACAAACCGGCGCCAACCAGCGCATAAACCAACAGTTTTCCCCATAACAGGGAATTCAGAAAATTAACAATCGTTTCAACCATGCGCTTAACTCAATGGTAACAACGGCATATATTCGCTACTACATCACCGATGCGACCAAAGACATCCTCCCGATGCAAACAAAATAGACAACTGGTGCGAACGATGGTCAACACTGTATGTCGCCGCTAGCAATAGCCACATCGACACGACATTGTCATTATAGGGATCATCACGAAATCGCAACCACCATATTGTTTTAATTATATTTTTATAATCTCTGCAAATTCCCCATTTGCATAAGAATGCGATAACTGACTGGTTCATGAACTACACAATACACAGTATTTATCAGCAACTGCTCTATTTGGCAGCGTATTCAATCTACCCTAAATAAAAGCCTTAGTACAAACCTGTCAAAGCCAGTTATCAGATAAACACTGACGATAAGGATTATCACTAAGCAGATCGCCAATTCATTATAGAAAACTTACAAATAGTCTTTATTTAGTGCGAATTATTATAAATTCATGAAATATCAATA